>NZ_VJWO01000169.1:0-693 GCF_014889455.1 Pseudomonas sp. K8 | reverse complement strand
CGCCAAGGCTGGACCAGCCCAACCATTGCAGGATGCCACCCCGCATCGGCCGAACCACAAGCTGCTGGCTGACCTCCGCCACCAGCCAGGCATCGCCAGGTTCGAGCCGCCGCAGATGGTAGTGGCGTCCCTGGTCGCCAGCGAACTCCCGTCGCCAGGGTTCTTCCGCCAGCCTGGCTGCCAGCCCGTCGGGCAGGCTTGCCGCCGTCTCATGCACCGCCATGCCCGGCAATGCCGGCCGCGCCCATCCACCCTGCGTCGCATGATGATGCAGCTGCACCTTGGCTTCCTGCTCCAGCAGCCCGTTGAACATCTGGTCCTCGACCAGATAGACGCACAGCACCACGTAGAAGCCGTACAGCACCGCCACCAGCAGCGCGAAACCGGAGAAGGCCAGCATCAGGCGGTGGCGCAGGCGACGACGCGGACGATGTGCGGCGCTCACGTGTCCGCCTCCAGGCGGAAGCCCACGCCGTGCACGGTCTTCAGCAGGGGCACCGGGAACGGTTTGTCCAGCACCTGCCGCAGGGTGTACAGGTGGGTACGCAGTGGATCGGACTCGGGCGGGCTGGCACCCCACAACCGCTCCACCAGCTCGCTTCGGGTCAGCGTTCGCGGCCACGCTTCGGCCAGGAGCAGCAGGAGCTGCAGGGCGGTGTGGTGGAGCACCAGTGTCTGCCCGTGTCGCTGCAC
>NZ_VJWO01000168.1:0-694 GCF_014889455.1 Pseudomonas sp. K8 | reverse complement strand
GGTCCAGCCACCAGCACTTTGCCGGGCGAGACCTGGACATGGATCTCCACACCCACCACCTGGTCTACGGGGTGGCGTTGGGCGAGGACGGCAAGGAATCGACCTTCGATGCCGTCGAAATCTACCGGCATGCCCGGGCCATGGACGAAATCTACAAGCTGGAGCTCTACAAGAACCTTCAGGACTTGGGCTACCAGGTCGAGCACGTCCGGGAGCTGGACGACGACGGCAAAGAAACCGACCGATCCTACGCACGCCTGGCCGGCATCGACCAGGACGTCATCGACCACTTCAGCAAGCGCCGGAAGGCCCTGCTCGAATACGCAGAACAGCATGGGGTCACCAACCAGCAGGCGAACAAGGCCACCCGCAAGCACAAGCACGAGCCCACGTATGCCGAGCTGGTGGAGCACTGGCAGGAGGCCTTGAAGGGCTTCGACCTGACCCCCGACAAGCTCAAAGCAGCTCAAGGCAGCCTGGACCAAGTGGAGCACAAGAGCGACGCCGAGTTGCTGGAGCTACTGCATCAGAACGAGGCGGTGTTCAACGGCATTGATCTGGTGCGGGTGCTGGGGATGGAATACGCGGGCAAGTTGGACGCGGCCGGGCTCGATGCCCGCATTGAACAGTTCAAGCAAGACAATGGCCTGGTGCTGGTCAACGCCGAGCGCCTGGCAGACGAAGACCGGGGGCT
>NZ_VJWO01000167.1:0-695 GCF_014889455.1 Pseudomonas sp. K8 | reverse complement strand
TTTTCCCACACCCCCACCCCCGGCCAGAAGCCGGGGCAGGGGATCGGCGCGGGGGATGAGTTCTCCCGCCGCTACAACGCCAACGTCAGCCGTGCGGTGCACGCGCTGGGCACCGAGGCCACCGACGCCTACGAAGGCGCGCGCAGCAAGCTGGCGCGCTTCCTCAACGTGCGCGCCAGCGAACTCAGCCTGTGCAGCGGCACCACCTTTGCCATCAACCTGGTGGCCTATTCGTGGGCCCTGCCGCGGCTGAAGGCCGGCGATGTCATCCTGGTATCGCGCATGGAGCACCACGCCAACATCGTGCCGTGGCAGCTGGTGGCCCAGCGCACCGGCGCCACCATCCGCGTGGCCGAGATCACCCCCGAAGGTGCGCTGGATCTGGATGCCCTGCGCAAGGCCATGACCCCCGAGGTCAAGCTGCTGGCCGTGGCCCACGTCTCCAACGTGCTGGGCACGGTCAACCCCGTGCGCGAGATCTGCCGGGAAGCACGCAAGCGCGGCATCATCACCGTGGTCGACGGCTCGCAGGCCGTGCCGCACCGCAAGGTCGACATTGCCGCCATCGGCTGCGATTTCTACGCCATCACCGGCCACAAGATGTGCGGCCCTACCGGCACCGGCGCACTGTGGGCCAAACGCGAGCATCTGGATGCCATGCCGCCGTTCCTGGGCGGCGGCGAGATGATCAAGGA
>NZ_VJWO01000166.1:0-699 GCF_014889455.1 Pseudomonas sp. K8 | reverse complement strand
GGCGTGTTCAGCGATCTCAACGGGGGCGCTGGAACGACAAAGGCGCGCCATTGGCGCGCCTTTTCTGGTCTTTCCGGGTCATCGGAAGGTGGACTCAGAGGTCCTGTTCGTACCGCACGTAGGGCACGGTGCCCTCATCGGTGCTTTCGTTGCGGGGGGCGAAGGGGTTCTTGCCGCGGGTGACCACGTTTTCCGCACCGACGGTGAGCTGGCCGCTCCAGGGGGTACGCCAGGTCAGGCCCACGCCCAGGCCCGCCCACTTGCGGGGCGGGCCGGGCACGTGGACCACGGGGCCGATGATGTTGCCGCTGAAGTTGCCGTAGCCGGCACCCAGGGTGAGGCTCTTGCTGTCCCAGCGGTCCACCAGGGCCGGGGACATGTCGGACAACGGCACCAGGCGCGCCTTGGCATAGGTCCCGCCAATGGAGACGAAGCCCTCGCGGCCGATGTTCTTCTGGCCGAACACGGTCAGGTCGTTCTGCTCGGCGCGCAGCGCCGGCGACTTGTTCGGGCCGGCCAGCCAGGCGGGCAGGGTGTCCTTGCCGGTGCCGGCAGTGATGCCGACGCGGCCGCCGGGGCGGTTGAACGCCGCCGTCCCGGTGACCCGGCGACTCAATGCGGTGTCGTCCTCGTCACCCAGGCTGGCCAGCATGCAATGGCTGGCGAGCCCGCTGATGCTGGTGCCGCGGCTGCTGTTGC
>NZ_VJWO01000165.1:0-701 GCF_014889455.1 Pseudomonas sp. K8 | reverse complement strand
GCGCTGGCGTTGGCCGAGCAGTTCTGCCGTCAGTCCCAAGTCGCTGGCTTGGACACCTGCACAGAGGTGGGGTTTGACTGGGTGATGACGCCCACCCGGTTCTCCAATCGAATCAACCTTGAGCTGGGTCAGGGCGGCCATGCCACGCTGGTCCAGGTTGAACCCGCTCTTTCCCCCTATCAGTTGGATGCGACGATCCATGCCGGCGTCAAAGGACACAAGGCGCTCGCTCAGATCTACGCCTTGCTGCCCAGTGATCAACGGGCCGGCCTCCTGTCAGAACTGCGCGAATCCATCGACCAGGTTCAGGCCAACCGCATCGCCGCCGATCGGCTCCAGGCGCTGCGGGCCCAGCCCGAGCTGCCTTCGCCACCCCAGCCGCGTTTGGACATTGCCCGCGCGCTGCAGCGCTTCGAGGTTCCTGAGCAGCAGGCGAGGGCGACAGAACAGCACCTCATCGCGACCTACGGCGACGCGTTGTCGCGGATGCATGGGAGCCAGGTGATTGCTGCTGCCCATGCGCGTTCTCCGCACTTAGGGCTCTACGGAGCGCCTTGGCAGACTTGGCTTTGCGAGCACGCAACGACGGGGAGCCTCAATGGGGTGGAGGCGTGTTTGGGTATGCAGGCCGAGCCCAATGTCCCCGACACCAATGGTGAGACGCCGCTACATCTCGCTGCGCGCCACGGCCACCCCGGCAT
>NZ_VJWO01000164.1:0-704 GCF_014889455.1 Pseudomonas sp. K8 | reverse complement strand
CTGGGATCCGCATAACCACCCGATCGTGTCCGAAGTAGCCGGTTTCATTCGCTTCATCGACTTCATCGACGGCGTCACCGTCATCGAGAAGACCGACGAACTGACCGGCCTGGCCTCGCGCGAAATCACCGACCCGAAGCGTCGTGGCTCGCAGGCCAAGGAGCTGCGCCCGATCGTGCGCATCGTGGATGCCAAGGGCAATGACCTGACCATCCCGAACACCGACCTGCCGGCCCAGTACCTGCTGCCGCCGCGTTCCATCGTCAACCTGCAGGACGGCGCCGCCGTCGGCGTGGGCGACGTGGTCGCCAAGATCCCGCAGGAAGCGTCCAAGACCCGCGACATCACCGGTGGTCTGCCGCGCGTGGCCGATCTGTTCGAAGCACGCAAGCCGAAGGATCCGGCGATCCTGGCCGAGCGTTCGGGCATCATCAGCTTCGGCAAGGACACCAAGGGCAAGCAGCGCCTGATCATCAAGGACACCGATGGTTCGGAACACGAAGAGCTGATCCCGAAGTACCGCCAGGTGATCGTGTTCGAAGGCGAGCACGTGACCAAGGGCGAAACCATCGTGGACGGCGAGCCGAGCCCGCAGGACATCCTGCGCCTGCTGGGTGTCGAACCGCTGGCTGCCTACCTGGTCAAGGAAATCCAGGACGTGTACCGCCTGCAGGGCGTGAAGATCAACGACAAGCACATTGAAG
>NZ_VJWO01000163.1:0-706 GCF_014889455.1 Pseudomonas sp. K8 | reverse complement strand
CTGCTGCACCGCGCGGCATTGACTGAAATCGCCGACGCCTTCGGCAGCGTGATGTCCACCGAGGCTGTGCTGGCCTTGCCGGTGCAGCACTGAGCAATGGCATGGCGGCCGTCATCGTACGGTCGCCTGCGCGCGCTACAACGTGTCCACCGCGCGACGCATGGGGCAGGGCGTGCAGCCAAGCCTAAAGTCCATGCAGATGCGGCCGATATCGATGCGTCATTCCGCCTGGAGTACGTGATGTCGGCCGTTCCCCGCCGTGGTAGTTCCCTTCCCGCCTGGCGCACGCTGTTGCGTTGGCTGTCATCCCTGCGCCGGCTCAGCGTGGCACACAAGCTGCAAATCAGCCTGGTGGCCTGCGCAGCGGGCCTGCTGCTGGTGGCCGCCGTCTACGCCTGGACAAGGTACAACAGCGAACGCGCCGCCGACACTTTCGCCACCCATCAGCAGGCGACCAGCCTGATGGCGCTGCTGGGCACCCAGGTGGCCGATGCCCGCCGCCTGCAGACCCGCTACGCAGCGAGCTTCGACGACGCCGACCGCGAGGCACTACAGCAGGCACGCCAGCGCCTGCAGGTGTCGCTGGAGGCACTGCAGCGTGCCGCCGCCGCCAACGGCAATGCGGCTTCACTGAAAGCCTTGGCCACCCGCATCGGCGAGTTTGCCGAGGGCATCAACGCGCTGAATGCACGTGTGGATGAAATGG
>NZ_VJWO01000162.1:0-707 GCF_014889455.1 Pseudomonas sp. K8 | reverse complement strand
GGTAGGCAGCGTCATCCAGGGCCTGACCGTGAGCGGCACCGGCGACGAGGCCGTGCACCTGCGGTCCAACAGCACCGACAACGTCGTCCTCGGCAACACCATCAGCGACACCGGCAACCGCAGGGACAAGTACGGCGAAGGCGTCTACATCGGCTCAGCGGTGAGCAACTGGTGCACCTACACCGACTGCGACGCCGACCGCAGCGACCGCAACGTCGTGATGGGCAACACCATCTCGGGCACCTCCTCGGAGTCGATCGACGTCAAGGAGGGGACGACGGGCGGCGCGGTCCTCGGCAACACCTTCGACGGTGCGGGCATGACGGGCGCCGACAGCTGGGTGGACGTCAAGGGCAACAACTACCTGATCCAGGGCAACACCGGGACGAACGCCGAGAAGAACGGCATGCAGACCCACCAGATCCTCGACGGTTGGGGCGACTTCAACGTCTTCGCCGCCAACTCCCTCGACGTCGGCAGCTCGGACTTCGCGATCGCCTCGTGGCCCGAGGAGTCCAACGTCGTCAGGTGCGACAACACCTTCGTCAACGCGGCCGAGGGACTCAGCAACATCCCGTGCACGTGATCGGGACGACCCTTCCAAGGAGAACGATGATGACCACCACCACGCGACCGCGGATCACCGTCCTGGGCACGGGCTACCTCGGCGCCACCCATGCGATCTGCATGGCCGTGCTCGGCTACGA
>NZ_VJWO01000161.1:0-711 GCF_014889455.1 Pseudomonas sp. K8 | reverse complement strand
CCACAGGGTCCGGCCGCGGTAGCGCAGCGCGGCGTCCACCCAGCCCAGGTACCAGGTCATCAGTTTCGATTCGGGCTTCTCTTCGCCATGCGGCTTGAGCAGGTAGGCGGCCATCATCGGGGTGAGCAGGCGCGCCACCAGCAGCGAGAACAACACCGCCGTGGCGGCGGTCCAGCCGAATTCGCGGAAGAACTTGCCGGCGATGCCGGGCATGAATGCCACCGGCACGAACACCGCCGCCAGGGTCAGCGCCGATACCCAGGTGGCGCGCCAGTCGCGCAGGAACAGCCACACCACCAGCAGCGCCAGCAGCGCGCCTTCCCAGAGCATCGTCATGGACGAGTCGTAGGAGCGGTGGGTTTCATCGATGGCGGTGGTGACCAGGCGGAAATCGATGCCCGGGTGGCTGGCCTTCAGCTGGTCCAGCGCGGTGTGCACGCCGGCTTCGACCTTCACTTCGCTGGAGCCACGCGTGCGCGACATCGAGAACGCCACTACCTGCTTGCCGTCCAGCAAGGCGGCCTCGGTCGGGTCGGCGGCGGCATCGGTGACATTGGCCAGGGTGGACAGTCGCACGGCGCGGCCATCGGGCAACGCGATGGAGTAGTCGCGCAGTGCCTGCGCGTCACCCACGGTGCCGAGCGTGCGGATGGTCTGCTGCGCGCCTTCGATCTCGGCCTTGCCGCCGGCGCGTTCCACCTGGATGCGGGC
>NZ_VJWO01000160.1:0-713 GCF_014889455.1 Pseudomonas sp. K8 | reverse complement strand
AACACCCGCGCCAGTGTCATCGCCGACAACCTTAAGGTGCTGGAGCAGGCACGCGAAGAAGAAGCCAAGCTGCGCCGCGCCGGCATCGTGGCCGATGACGGCTGGCAGGCGCGCTGGTACCTGGACCGGATTCCGGCCGAGATCCATTCGGCCACCGGGCTGGATACCTGGTGGACGGCGCTGGCCCCGGAGAAGAAGCGCGCGCTGGCGTGGACGCTGGCCGACCTGCTGCCGGGCGAGGGCAGCGATGCCGAGCGCTACCCGAAGTACCTGCCGCTGGGCGATGCGCGGCTGGCGCTGCACTACCGCTTTGAGCCGGGCAGCGACGAAGACGGCGTCAGCCTGGATGTGCCGCTGCACCTGCTCAATGCATTGGATCCGGCACGGCTGTCGTGGCTGGCGCCCGGCTTCGTGGCCGACAAGGCCTCCGCGTTGATCCGCAGCCTGCCCAAGGCCATGCGCCGCAATTACGTGCCGGCGCCGGACTTCGGGCGTGCCTTCGCCGAGGCGTTCCCCGCGCCCAGCGCCGATGACCTGCGTGGCGAGCTTGCCCGGTTCCTGTCGCGCGCAACCGGCGCGCAGGTGGCGGCCATCGATTTCGATGAAAGTGCGCTGGATGCGCACCTGCGCATGAACCTGCGCCTGCACGATGCGCAGGGCAAGCTGCTGGCCGCCTCGCGCGACCTGGACGCGCTGCGCGCCCGCTTCGGCGA
>NZ_VJWO01000015.1:0-125619 GCF_014889455.1 Pseudomonas sp. K8 | reverse complement strand
CCGCCATGCGGCCCGGCATGCGCCGGCAATGCAACGGCGGCAGCCAGCAGGATGAACCCTGTCAGCACGCACTGTTTTACTGAGTCACTGTTCATGATGTTTACCCAGGAGGCTCGCGAATAGCATTACGGTTGGCTGGTCGGGTTGAGCCCGCCGCACCCTTGCGGCCATGCCATGTGCATGGGCATGGGCGTTCGCCAACCGTCCTGATCGGCGATGCGGTGATGCATCACCGTCCAGAACAGATCGAAGATGGTTTTTTGCTGGGCATCGAGGGCATCGTAGAAGGTTTGGGTGCGTGCCTGAGCCGCGTCCAGACGGACCAGTTGCGCCTGCATCCAGCTGGTTTGCGTGCGCAGGCGCTCTATGCCTTTGGCCATTCTCTGCGGTGTTGTTTCGTCCTTCAGCGCTTGTCTGGCACTTGCCTTGTCAGTAGCGGCTGCGTTGCCTTTTTCCACTTGCTGATTGGCGTCTGCGATGACGCCTGCAGCCCAGGTTTCCCAGGCGGGCATTTGCTCCGGCTTGAGGCTGAGCTTGCCCTTGAGTTCTTCCAGGGTCTGCTGCGTATGCTTGACCCAATCGAAATTCGAGGCGTGACGGAACATACCGCCCTGCCCTGGCCCTAGCCCTAACCCTGGCATCGCGGGGTTGGCAAATGCGCCGGTGGACGGTAACAGCAGAACACTTGCCGCGATCAGCAAGCACTGGCCAAGCAAGCGTGGCTTGTTCATTTCAGCTCATCTCAACGTCGTGGGTTCAATCCGAGCATAGGAGCCGGCCTGGCGGGCGATCTGATCCACGTCAGAAAACCGAGACACCGGTCAACCGCTGGATCAACGGTAGCCCTGCCTGGGGCATCAGCCTATCCAATGGATCTCTGGGGTCTTATGCACGATGGGCGCGGGCACAGACTTCGGGTGCCCCACGATAATCGGTGCCACGGGTATCCACTCGGCCGGCAGGCCGAGCGCCTGCTTACCCTGCGGCGTATTCAGAAAGCCCTGGGCGAAACCGATCCAGCACGTCCCGAGCCCCTCGGCATACGCCGCGAGCATCAGGTTCTCGGCCGCCAGGGCACAGTCTTCGACAATGCACTGATTGGGCCCGTTGCCCGAGATCAGCACCAGGACCGGCGCGTGGTAGAAAATCTGAAAACTGTCCTCGCTGAGCAACGCTTGGAAGTGGCTGGAGTGCGTTCCGGCGGGCGTGGTGGCGAGCATCCAGGCCCTGGCTTCGCGGGAAACCCGCTCCAGCAGCGCCTGGTCGCGGATCACCGTGAACGTCCACGGTTGTTGGTTCATCGCGCTGGGCGCCTGGGCGGCGGCATCGATCAAGCGACAAATGAGTTTTTCATCGAGCGGTTCTGGCGTGTAGTCACGTGTCGAGCGCCGGCCGGCGATTGCCTTGGTTACGTTCATGGGTGCATGCCTCCATCAGGGCGATTCAAATCGAAGCAAGGCGCGAGCAGGCGCTCAACCTTCAGGGAACGACGGTTGGGCTGGCGGTTCTTTTTCTGGGATATCGGTAATGGTCGCTTCGGTCAGCAGCAGGATACTGGCCACGGAAACCGCATTTTCCAGGGCAATACGCACGACTTTGGTCGGATCGATGATGCCGGCTTCGTACATGTCGACATAGGTATTGGCGGACGCATCAAAGCCAATGTTGCCCGGCTCCGCCAGCATGCGCGCAACGACCACGCCGGCGTCCACCGCCGAGTTTTCCGCAATGCGCCGCGCCGGTGCTTCCAATGCCCGGCGCAGTATCTGCAGGCCGGTGCGGACATCGCCCTCCTGCCGGGCTTCCTCGGCGGCGATCAGCGGCACCGCTTTGAGCAGCGCGAGGCCGCCGCCGGGGACAATCCCTTCGGTGATCGCCGCGCGGGTCGCCGAGATCGCGTCATCCAGGGCGTCCTTGCGCGCTTTCATTTCGGCTTCGGACGGCGCGCCGACCCGGATCACCGCGACGCCGCCGGACAGCCTGGCCAGCCGCTCCTGCAGCTTTTCACGGTCGTAATCGCTGGTGGTAGCCGCCATTTGCCCGCGGATCTGCTGCAGGCGGGCGTCGATCGCGGCGCGTGTACCGGCGCCGCCGATCAGCGAAGTGCTGTCCTTCGACACCACCACCCGATGGGCCCGCCCCAACTGCTGCAGGTCGACCTGTTCGAGGCTGATCCCCAGTTCGTTGGAGACCACCGTGGCGCCGGTCAATACGGCCATGTCCTGCAGCATGTCCTTGCGCCGGTCGCCAAAGCCCGGGGCCTTGATCGCCACGGCCTTGAGCACGCCGCGGATGTGGTTGACCACCAGCGTGGTCAACGCTTCGCCTTCGATGTCATCTGCGATCAACACCAGGGGCTGACCGCTTTTGGCGACCTGTTCCAACAACGGCAGCAAGTCTTTGAGTACGCCGATCTTGTGGTCACAGAGCAGCAGGCAGGCATCGTCGAGTTCGACCTGCATTTTCTCGGTGTCGGTGACGAAATAAGGTGAGACATAACCCCGGTCAAAGCGCATGCCCTCCATGACCTCGACCACCGTTTCGGTGGTCTTGGACTCTTCGACGCTGACCACGCCTTCAACGCCGACCTTCTCCAGCGCGTCGGCCACCAGTTGACCGATGACCGCGTCGTTATGCGCCGACAGCGTCGCCACCTGGGCTTTTTCCTTGGGCGTGCTGACGGGTCGGGACTGCGCCGCCAGCGACTCGACGACCAGCAGCAGGCCCCGATCCAGGCCGCGCTTGAGATCGATCGCGCTGGCCCCCGCGACCACGTTGCGGATGCCATCGGCCAGGATCGCATGGGCCAGCACCGTTGACGTGCTGGTCCCGTCGCCGACAGCGTCACCCGTGCGTTCCGCGGCCTGGCGCAGCATTTGCGCGCCGAGGTTCTCCTCGGGGTCCTGCAGGTCAATGCGTTTGGCAATCGTGACGCCGTCATTGCAGACCGTCGGGTTGCCCCACTTGTTCTGCATCAACACCGACTTGGACTTCGGCCCCAGCGTCACGCGCACCGCGTCCGCCAATTGGGTGGCGCCGCTGAGGATCTTCTCGCGGGCAGCCGCGCGAAACACGATTTTACTGTGAGCCATCAGGGTGCTCTCCTCTCACGTCGACGGAACTTGCATGCTTCTCTGAAGTGCCTGCGGCGAGGTTGACTTTTATCAACAAACTCACACCCCTTGCCGACGCCCGCCGCGACGCTTACACCGGCGGTCGCCGGGCGCTCCGCGAGTTGACAAAAATCAACCCGCTCGGGCGGAAACAGCGTCCAAATCAACCTGTGAAATCCACCCGATCGTCAACACGTGGGTTTGCCCCTCTCGATGCGTCAGGAGAAACACCATGGACAAGTATCAGCAGAGTCAGAAAAACAAGCTGTTCAAAACGCCGCCCCATGATCCCTATTGCTTGCCGCGGGTTGAAGGTTCGGCGGTGTGCCCGCAGTGCGACGCGGTGTATCAGGCCGGGAACTGGACCTGGAACCGACCTGAAAACGCGGTGGTGCATGACGCGCAAACCGTCACCTGCCCGGCCTGCCGCCGCATCGCGGACAACATGCCGGCCGGCACCCTGATGCTATCGGGCGGCTTCTTGCAAAAGCACCATGATGAAATCATCCACCTGATCGAAAACACCGAAAAAACCGAAATGGCCGAGCATGCGCTGGAGCGCATCATGCGCGTGACGGAGGTGGCGGACGACCTGATGGTGACCACCACCGGCATTCATCTGGCCAATCGCCTGGCGCATGCACTGGAAGGCGCATTCAAAGGCAAGGCGCAGTACCGCTACGGCGATAGTCAGTACGGCGTGAACGTCACGTGGACACGTAACGAGTAACCCCTCACGCCACGCTACGGCGCAGCGCGAGCGCGGCTCAACCGCTGGCGACGGTAAAAGAGCCGCTTGACCCATTCCGCCGCGCCCATGTAGGCCAGGCTGATTGCCAGCACTGTCAGCAGGATCGGCAGTGGCAAGGGCACCAGGCCGAACCAGGACGCGATAGGGCTGTAAGGTAGCCCGACGGCCAGCAGGCCGATGGCCGCGGCGCTGAGCAACAGCAGTGTGGCCGGGCGGCTTTGGTAGAACGGGCGGTAGGTTCGCACGATGAAGATCGTCAGCAGTTGGGTCAGCAGCGATTCGACGAACCAGCCGCTGCGAAACACTTCCGGGCCCTTTTCCGCCAGCAGGTACAGGGCCGCGAACGTGAGCACATCGAACAGCGAACTGACCAGCCCGAACACCACCATGAAGTTGCGGATTTCCCTGATGTTCCAGCGGTGCGGGGTGTTTTCCCATTCGCGGTCGACGTTGTCGCTGGCGATCCCCATGGAGGGGATATCGGACAGGAAGTTGTTGAGCAGTATCTGCTTGGCCAGCATCGGCAGGAACGGCAATACCAACGACGCCAGGGCCATGCTGATCATGTTGCCGAAATTGGCGCTGGAGACGATGGAAATGTACTTCAAGGTATTGGCAAAGGTATGCCGGCCCTCTTCGATGCCTTCGCGCAACACGTCGAGGTTGTGCTCCAGCAACACGAAGTCCGCGGCCTGCTTGGCCACGTCGGCGGCGTTATCCACCGAGATCCCGATATCGGCGACTTGCAGCGCCGGGGCATCGTTGATGCCATCGCCCATATAGCCGACAACGTGCCCGGTCTTCTGCAGGGCGCGGATGATGCGTTCTTTCTGGTTGGGGTCGACCTCGGCAAAGAGCGTCGTCAGTGGCGCCAGGTGCATCAACGCTTCGTCTTTCATCGCCGCCAGCTCGGCGCCGGTGATGATGCGCTCTACGGGCAGGCCCACGGCCATGCCGACATGGCGGGCGACCAGATGGCTGTCGCCACTGATGATCTTGACTTGCACACCCAGGCGCTCAAGGTTGGCGAGAGTGTCTTTCACCCCCGGCTCCGGCGGGTCGAAGAACAACAGAAAACCGCGGAAGGTCATGGCCTTTTCTTCATCCCGGCCGTAGTGCGGCTGTTCCGGCAAGACCCGCGTGGCCAGGCCCAAAACCCTGAAGCCCTGCTCGCTCCAGTCGGCGAAACGCTGCGCGATGGCGGCCCGCTCGGTGTCGCTCAGCGCCAGCAACTGTTCGCCGCGGCGCACCTGTGTGCAAACCTCAAGCACATTGTCCAGCGCCCCCTTGGTCACCATCAGCCGGGCGGCCTCAGGCGCATTCGCGACCACCACGCTCAGGCGCTTGCGCACGAAGTCATACGGCACTTCATCGAGTTTGCTCGCGCCGGGGCATGGCGCCAGGGTTTTGCCGGCCAGGGTGATCGCATCGTCCATGGCGTTGCGCATGCCGGTCTGCAGGCTGGAGTTGAACACCGCCAGTTGCAGGATCGTGGCATCGGCATTGCCCGCCAGATCCATGGCGCCGTCCAGCACCACGACACCGCGGGTCAGCGTACCGGTCTTGTCGGTACACAAGATGTCCATCGCCCCGAGGTTTTCAATCGCATTGAGGTGACGCACGATGACCCCTTTGGCGGCCATGCGTTGCGCGCCTTTGGCCAGCGTGATGCTCAGGATCGCCGGCAACAGTTCCGGCGACAGCCCGATGGACAACGCGATGGCAAACAACAGGGTGTCGAGGGCGGGACGATGCAGCAGGATATTGATGCCGAACACCACAATCGTGATCACCAGCATCACCCGCAACAGCAAGCTGCCGAAGCGACGCAGGCCGCGCTCGAACTCCGTCTCGGGCGGGCGCAGCGTCAGGGTCTTGGCAATGCGCCCGATCTCACTGTCCGAGGCGTAGCGCGTGACCAGCACCTCGGCGGTGCCGCTGCGCACCGAGGTGCCCATGAACACGCAATTATGCCGCTGCCCGAGCGTGGCATCGGCGGCGCAGTCGCCCGGCAATTTTTCCACCGGGAAGGTTTCGCCGGTCAGCAGGCCTTCACCGATGAAGCAATCGAGCGCCTGCAGGATCCGACCGTCGGCCGCGATCAGGCTGCCGGCGCTAAGTATCAGGATATCCCCCGGCACCACCTCGCTGGCGGCGATGTCCACGGCCTTGCCGTCGCGCCGCACCGTGGCGCGCAGCGCGATCTTGCTGCGCAGTTGCTCCACCGCCGTACTGGCGCGATTTTCATACCAGGCGCTGAGAACCGCGCTGATCAGCACGATGCAGCCGACAATCGCCGCATCTAGCCAGTCCCCCACCACCACGGCGACCAGCGCGCCCACGATCAGGATCAGCACCAAGGGCGTCCGCATTTGCTCCAGCACCAACCGGGCCAGGCCGCGCGGTCGGTCTTTGGGCGTGGCCGGCGCGCTGCGCACCCGCGCGTTGGCGTCGGCCTCGCTCAAGCCCTGCGGCGTGCTGTGCAGGCTGCTGAACACCTGGCTGACTGGCGGGCTCCAATAATCGCCGGTTGCCACGCGGGCGGGCGGCTTGACGTTGGATCGCCACTCACGATGGGCCAACCAGAGGCCGGGCAGCATCGGCAACCAGAACGTCAGCCCGCGGAATAACAACGTGGCGGAAAGCGCCACCGCAATGTTCACCCCCACCCAATGCAGCGTGACCACCGCCGCCGCTTCGAAGGCGCCGAGCCCGCCCGGCACAATGCCGATACTGCGCAGCACGCTGGCCAGCATAAAACCGGCAAACAGCCCCAACGGCGGCGCGGACACACCCAGCGCGCGCACCAGCACCCACAATGTGGCGCTGTCGAGCACAATGATCACCAATTCCAGCAAGGTAATCCGCCAGAGTAACCCTTGGCTGCGTACCAGTTGCTTGTCGGCCCCGGTGAGCAATGACGCGATTCTGGCGACAATCGGAAAATGTCGCCCCGGCAAATGCGCGACCAGGCGCCGATTGCCGGCCAGCCTTGGCGTGACCACTGCCAGCAACAGGCTGACGGCAACGAACACCAGGCACGCCGTCACCACCGCAGGCGTGGCATGGCCCTGGAACATCACCACCGGTAACGCCACGCCGACCGACACTGCATAGGCCAGGAAATACCCGGACAAATCCAGCACCAGGCTCGCCAGCACCAGCGGTTTTGCGAACCCGAGGCGGACGAAGGAGGCCACGACCGCAAAGGCGCCGCTGATGCCGGAGGACGGCAGGGCCTGATCGACAAACAGCTTCATCACGCTGAGTTTGCCTGCCTCCCAGAGTGAAAGCGGCTGCGTCCCGGCCCTGAGCACCACCCGAAAGACCTGCCCTTGCGCCATATACGTCAGGACTTGCAACGCCAGGGCGCCGACCAGCCACAGCGGCTCTGCCTGGGTCAGCAAGTGTGTGAAGGATTCGACGTCGGTGAATTGCAGCGCCACGCCGACCACTGTCGCAAACATCGCGGCGCCGAGCAGCCACGTCAGCCACAGCGCGGAACGGCTGTAATGCTGTTCCTCTTCAGGTACAGCCGGATCGATGAAACCAGCAGTGGGCGGTTTGACAGGCATGCCGTGCCCCTGAGCGAATCAGCAGAGAGTCCGATTCTGGCGCGGCCTGCGCGGGGCCGTTTGATCCAGGTCAACCTGCCCCTGGACGATCGGTTAGTCCGCATCACGCTTTCTGACCTTGATCAATACGCCTGCTGCGCATACCCCTCAGTGTGAACAAGGCCGTTCTTCGACCCCACTGTGCGCTGGAGCCCCCCATGCTAGCTAATCAACACACTGCGGCTCTGATTGCCGAGATGGATAAAGCCTCGCCCGCCGAGCATTGGCTGGAAAAACTGCACGACGGAACGCATGTGCTTATCCGTCCGTTGTCGACGCACGATCACCTGGGCCTGCTGCATTTTTTCCAGCGGTTGTCGCCGCTGTCGTTGCGCTTCCGGTTTTTGGGCGCGGTGACCCATGTCGATGCGAGCGCAATCGATACACTGCTGAGCGAGTCGGCGCAGATCAGCCGCGGCTACCTGGCCTTGATCCACCATGACGGCGAGTTGCAGGTAATCGGTGTCAGCCGCTACCGGCGTGCCACCGATCAGGACGAACAGTGCGATTGCGCGGTCGCCGTCGCCGACCCGTGGCTGCGCAAGGGCCTGGGCAGTTTATTGCTGGGGCATCTGATCGATGCCGCCAGGCGTGAGGGGTTTCACAAAATGTGCTCGACGGACCTGTCGACCGATTACCCGATTCATGGCTTGTACAAGCAATTGGGTTTTACCTCGGCCTATCTGGGCCGGGATTTTGATCGCATCGTTCACGAGCTGGAACTGTAGACGCGCACGCCGCCCGACCATTCACTGCGGTTCCAAGTGGTAGCGCGATTGCACCAGATGCGCGATCTGTTCCTGGGCATCCCGCAGCGGTACAGACGCATCGTTTTCAAGCAGACGGGTTTCGTTGGCCAGCACGTCGTCGCGGATCACCTCGCGAAACCAGTTGGAAAAGTCCCCGGCCTCGCGGTGTTGGCGGAACGCGGGATCGTCCAGGCGCGCAAGCGAAGACAAAAACTCCGCAAGGTTCGAGGCGCGCTGGTCAAGGCTGGGAAAGTAGAAAGCATGCCAGGCGCCCACATCCCCGACCGCATACTTGCCGCTGTGGCGATGATGTTTCTGCTCGGGTTGCTGCTGCGCCATCAGCACCACGTCGCCGCCATGACGAACGTCCCATAGACAGAAATAGTCGGGCGCGGATGAGCGCGCCGGGAATTCGGGGCAGCGTCGCTGCGTATGCTGGGCGTAGCGTTGGACCAGTTCGCGGGCGGTGCTGCCCAGGGTCACCAGCACGTCTACCGCGTCCAGCAGCGACGGGCAGACTTGATCGAAGTCCAGGGCAACGATGATCGCCCCCATATTCGCCAGAAACCCCGGAGGCCACGCAGCGCAATGGGGCAGCATGTAGTGGGCCTCGTCCACGACCATCCAGTACGGGCGGCCGGTGCTGCTGCGTAGCTGCTGGATAAACGGCAGTAATTCGCCGAACAACTGCACGCGGGCGGCCGGGTCCAGAGCCAGGGTGCTAACCACCACGTTAAGCCGCGCCTGTAACAGGTGATGCAGCGACTCTTCGGTTGTCGGCGGAGTGGTCAGGCCACCGACCGTGACCGCACCGTCCAGCGACAGATAGTCGCCTTCCGGATCAATGATGCAGAAGCCCTGGTGGGCCTCGACCATGCGTTCTGTCAGCCAGGTCACGTAGCTCGACTTGCCGGAGCCTGAATTGCCGATTACCAGCAGCACCGATTCCGGCGGCAACCACACCTTGCGTGCATCGGCGGTTCGCCCCAGTTGCACGCCGATACGCTCGACCGGCACCAGCGCGGCGTCCTTTTGCAGCAGCATGTCTATCAGCTCGCAGACCCCGCGCCCGTGATCCTGGCTCAGGCAGATGTCCGCGCGGGCCTTGATTGAGTCGATCGCGTTGTTCACCGCCGCCGCACAACCGCAGATCGCGAGAAACGCGTGGTCATTTTCGGCGTCGCCCACGCCGACCACATTCAGTTCGCAGATGCCCAGCCTCAGCAACGCGGCACTCAGCCCCGAGGCCTTGTTCACCCCCGTCGGCAGGACCATGATCGCGTCCTTGTTGAACGTCATCTGCAGCTCCAGGCCCAGCTCGCGAATCGAGCTGATCACCGCGTCCTCGAACGGATGCCAGGTGGCAATGACGGACCTGCCGACGGACAAGGGTGAAACCCCTTTGTCGCGCAGGCGCTCCACCAGTGCGGTCGAGGCCGAATCGGCGATGAGTTCCTCAGTGTCAGTGCGCGGGTCGTACAGGAGCGCGCCATTCTCCACGACCACCAGGTCAAACAGATCGAGCTGGGTAAAATGATGCTTGAGCGCCTGCAACTCCCTGCCGGTAATCAACAGCAACTTGCGACCGCTGGCCTTGAGGCTGGCAAGCGCTGTACAGACGTGTTCGGGAACATTGCCGTTTTCGGCAATGGTTCCGTCATAGTCGACCGCCAAGGCTAAGAAATGCATGTTCGCTCCATGACGGGTTGGGTTGTACAGGCCCGCGCTAAGAAGATGAAACCTTGCCATTGATTCCGGGCAGCGGCTCGCTGGGCAAAGGTTCCTTGTGCAGGTACTTTTCGAACCAATCGCCGGTCAGCCTGGCTACGTCCGCCAGTGTGCCCGGCTCTTTGAAAAGGTGCGTCGCGCCTTTGACGACCTCCAGGCTTTGCGTGCAGTGCAACGCCCGACTGGTCCGCACATTCAAGCGCAGGATCATCGGGTCTTCCGCGCCCACCACTTGCAACGTCGGCGCTTTGACCTCGCACAACGCCTGGGCGGCCAGATCGGTGCGCCCGCCTCGACAGACCACCGCCCGCACTCCGCCCACGTGAGCCGCGGCGACCAGCACGGCGGCGGCGCCCGTACTGGCACCGAACAAGCCCATGGCAAGACGGCGTAATTCAGCGTCTCGGGCGATTGCGTCGATGACCTTGACCAGTCGATCGGCGAGCAATGCAATATCGAAACGCAGCACACCGGTCAGGTTATCCCAGCGCTGCTCTGTCCTTGTCAGCAGGTCGATCACCAAGGTGCCCATCCCGTGGCGCGCCAGGTACTCCGCGATAAAATGGTTACGCGGGTTCGAATGACCGCCGCCACTGGCATGGACGAGAACGACCAGGCTTTCGGCGCCTCGCGGCAATCGCAGATCACCGGCCAATTCATAGCCGGCAAAGTTAAACTTTTTGTATTGGAGCTCAGATACTGCAACACCGCAGTGAGAGGCCATTAGTTGAATACCTTCGTATATAACCTTTTCGAGGGGCAAGGTACTTCAAGAGTGGCTTCATCTTTCTTTTTGATTGTTCGTCAGGTCGATGGATTGGGCACGAGCGCCTATCAGGTTAAAACCGAAAAAAGCCCGGCCTGCTCTGTTGGATACACGACGATGACCTGAAGCCTCTGGGGGGTAAACTGCGCTTTTCCGGCAAAGCGTACTTGATAAATATCAAACGCACGGCCATCCACGTTTCAAATCGGACATTTGACGTGCAATACACCACTCGCCGACATGTCCACGGACAATCAGCCGTACAGTCGACGCAATAACCCAGGTAAAAGATGCGGCACTTCTTTGGCCAGTAACCCTGGGCCGAATTCGGCAGCGGCCACATCATGCAACCACACGCCCGCTGCCGCAGCCGGAAAGGCCGGCATGCCCTGGGTCCGCAGCCACCGAATAATGCCGCCCAACAGCTCGCCGGTGGCGGCCGAGGGCACACTGCAATGGATCACGGCGCGGCCATCGGGGCAGGCAATCACCGTGTCACTGCCGCGATGCACAACCACAGCCGAGCCGTGCTGGGCAGCGGCTCGAGTGCGGGTCAGTTTGTCGCCGACGAAGTCGAACATCCGCCGAAATTCGCTCTCGTGAAGGGTCAGCACCTGCGTGGCATCCGCCGCAACGACCGGTGGGTGCCCCGCGACGGTATCGAGACCGGCTCGCGGTAAATCGGGCAGCCACAACCCAGGGTGATTCTCAAATGCCTGGGGGACGATGGCGTCGAGCACCGCTTCGGGCGTGCCAATATCGGCCACAATCACTTCTCCACACAGATCGCGCCCCGGTAACAGCAGATGCCCCGGCTTTTTGCGAAAAAACGTCACCGTCAGCACCGCCGCCACCGCGCCCAACGACTCACCAGTATCGCCCATCACTCCGCTGGGCGTGTCGACCGCGACAATCGGCACCGTGCCACGGCCAGCCGCAGCCAGGGTGTCCAACACCTGCCCCTCCAGCGCACGGGCGAGACCGGCGCCGAATACCGCGTCGACAATCAGCTCGGCCCCTTCAAGCACCGCGGGGCTCAGGGCTTGCACCTCGCCCGGCCAGCGCTGTGCATGTTGCCCGGCTTCGCCTTTCAGCGCGGCGCGACTGCCCCACATCGCCACCCGCACTGGCCAGCCCGCTTGCGCAAGCCGGTACGCGCAGACAAACCCATCGCCGCCGTTGTTGCCCGGCCCGCAGAGCACCAGCAGCGGCCGGGGTGTCCAGCGCCGCTGGATTTCGCGTGCCACCGCCGCGCCGGCATTGCTCATCAACTCGAAAGACGACACGCCGGCAACCACCGAAAGCCGGTCGGCTTCCGCCATCTGGCGCACCGTCAGCAAGGCCGCCTGGCGCGCGCCGTTATCGAGGTCGGGGCTCAACGTGTTCATGCTTTTCACACTCTCGATCGCTACTGAAGTCACTCACCGCCTGCGCGGTGACGTCGCCCCGCTTGGTTACCCCAAGCCTCTGACCGCCTCGATCATCTTGACCAGGACGGCCTGTGCATCGCCGTACACCATGTTGCAGTTTTCCGCATAAAACAGCTGGTTCTGAATACCAGCATAGCCCTTGCCCTCCCCGCGCTTGACCACGTACACATGATGAGCCTTGTCCACATCCAGGATCGGCATGCCGTAGATGGGCGAGGCTTTGTCGCTGCGCGCGGCGGGGTTGACCACGTCGTTTGCTCCGATCACCAACACCACATCGGTGTCGGCGAAATCGGTGTTGATGTCGTCCAACTGGAAGATCAGGTCGTAAGGCACGCCGGCCTCTGCCAGTAGCACGTCCATTTGTCCCGGCATACGCCCCGCCACCGGGTGGACCGCGAATCGCACAAGCACGCCGTGGGCCTGTAACAACTTCACGAACTCATAGAGCTTTTGTTGGCCCTGCGCCACGGCCAGGCCATAGCCGGGCACGATGATGACTTTATTGGCGTACCGCATGGCGACGCCGGCATCACTGGCCGCCGTCGGCTTGAGCTCACCCACGATCGCCGCGCCTTTGCGCACGGGTTGGCCACCAAATCGGGCAAACAACACATGCGCGACCGTGCGATTCATGGCCTTGGCCATCAGCAATGTGAGCAGCACGCCCGCGGCGCCGACCAGCATGCCGGCGATCATCATGGCCGGAACCTGCAACACAAACCCTTCCAGGCCGACCGCCAGGCCGGTGAAGGCATTGTAGATGGAGATGACCACCGGCATGTCGGCACCGCCAATGGGCAACGTCATCAGCACACCGAACAACAGCGCGCAGCCGAAGAACACTCCAATCAACCACAGCACGCCGTTCAACGAACCGTGTTCGGCGTGCATGACCACCATCAGCCAAGCGCCTACGCACAGCGTCACCAGCATCAGCAAGGCGTTGATCAGTTGCAGGCCTTTCATGTGCAGTGGTTTGTTGATGCGGCCATCCAACTTGGCCCAGGCAATCAACGAGCCGGATAACGAAATCGCACCGATCAACGCGCCAAACAAGGTGCCGGCCAATGCCGAAAGGTCGAACACTCGGCCCCCGAACAACTCCATGGCGGCGATCGCGGCGGCGGCGCCCCCGCCCATGCCGTTGTATATCGCGACCATCTGCGGCATGGCGGTCATGGCCGCCTTGCGCCCGCTCCACCACGCTGCGCCACCGCCCAGCAGCAGCGCGACGAGCGCCAGGCTGACGTTGACAGGCAAATGTGGCCGGGCCGCCTCACTCACCGAAAATACGTAGAGAAAACTCACGATAACGGCGGCCGCCATGCCCCAACCGGCGACATGGATGCCACCGGCCGCCGTAACCGGCGAAGACATGCGCCACAACCCGAAAATCAGTAGAAAAGCGGCGAAGAAATACACCAGCCCTAT
Source organism: Pseudomonas sp. K8 (assembly GCF_014889455.1). Lineage (NCBI taxonomy): Bacteria > Pseudomonadati > Pseudomonadota > Gammaproteobacteria > Pseudomonadales > Pseudomonadaceae > Pseudomonas > Pseudomonas sp. K8. The sequence continues at coordinate 112,034 of NZ_VJWO01000015.1, read as the reverse complement.
CAGCCACTGCGACGTCATAATCAGCATGATCAAACCTCAAACCTTTTCAGGCTTCCGGGTGGCAGAGTGATGAGCTTTGCGCCGCTTGGGTTCCGGCGCGCTGGTCTGGAACATCGCCAGCATCCGGCCCGTGACGGCGTACCCGCCCGCGGCATTCCCCGCGCCCAGCAACACCGCGACAAAACCAGCCACCTGTTCGGCCACGCTCGCCGCATCGAGCAGGCCGATAAGCCCGCCGATCACCACGATGCCATGGATAAAATTCGAGCCCGACATCAACGGCGTGTGCAGAATCGCCGGGACCCGCCCGATGATGACCCAGCCGGCGAACGCGGCGAGCATGAAAATATAAAGCCCGACGAAGCCAACACTGTTCATGAGGTCTTCTCCTGGGTTGCGGCATCCGCAGGGTTCAGCGAATGCATGAGTTTGCCGGCATGGGTGAGTACCGTTTGCGCCAGAATCTGATCGTCCCAATCGATGCTGATGACGTTGTTCTTCAACATCAGCGCCAACAGGTTGAACTGATTTTTCGCATACAGCAGGCTGGCGTCCTGGCTCAACGATGAGGGCAGATTCAACGGCGCCATCAGGGTTACCCGACCGATCGTGACGGTCTGTCCGGGCACGCAGCCTTCGCAGTTGCCGCCGCCTTCGGCGCCAAGATCGACGATCACCGCGCCAGGTTTCATCCCGGCAAGCTGTGCGGCACTGATCAGCCGCGGAGACGGCCGCCCCGGCACTGCCGCCGTGGTAATGACCAGGTCCGCCTGTTGGATATGCTCCGTCAGCACTTGAGCGGCTTGGGTTTTCTCAGCCTCACTCAGCTCCCGTGCATAGCCGCCCTTGCCTCGCGCATCGACCCCGACATCGACAAACTCGGCCCCCAGGGACCGCGCCTGTTCCGCAGTTTCCGGGCGCACGTCGTAGCCCTCCACCACCGCGCCCAGGCGATGGGCGGTCGCGATCGCCTCCAGCCCCGCCACGCCCAACCCCAGGACCAATACCCGCGCCGGCCCCACGATACCCGCCGCGGTGGTGACTTTTGGCAGGATGCGAGACATCTGCACCGAGCCCAGTTGGACCGCATAGTACCCAGACAGCGCCGATTGACTGGACAGTGCATCCATCGACTGGGCCCGCGTGATGCGCGGCAGGCGCTCCATGGCAAAACACGTGATTTGGCGCTCCAGTAAACGTTGCACCAAGGCCGGATTCTTCTGCGCATACACAAAACACAGGAGTACCGCCCCGGGCTTCATCTTGCCTACGACTTCCAGCGAGGGCGCCTGCACCGCGAGAAGCACATCGGCCTCATGCAGCCACTGTCCGCCACTGGACACGAACAGCACATCCGAATAAGCAGCGTCCGGCAAAAAACTCGCTTCACCCGCCCCCGCCTGCATATGAAGCCTTGCCCCCAGCGCACATAACTTCGCGCAGAGGCCAGGCACGAGGGCCACACGTCGTTCGTGCGGGTGGGTTTCTTTCAGCACAGCCACATTGACGTACATCGCGCGCTCCGTTGAAGGCACCCGCGCATGGCCGGGCACCCGGAATGTAAACAGGACAAGGCTTCAGACCGGCGCCTGAGCCAACACGTAACGCACCAGTTTTTTATTCACGAACTGCTGGATACCCATGTCGCCCAGCTCGCGGCCATAGCCGGAGTCCTTGATGCCGCCAAAGGGCAACTCGGCATCGCTCCAACTGATGTTGTTGATGAACATCATCCCGGTCTCGACGCGACTTGCCACACGACGCCCCCTGTCCAGGTCACGTGTGAACACCGAGCCGCCAAGGCCAAAGTCGGAGTCGTTGGCCAGGGCAATCGCGGCGTCTTCGTCCTTGACGCGGAAAAACAGCGCCACCGGGCCGAAGAACTCATCCCGGAACGCCGGGTTTTCAGGGGCAATGTCAGTGAGAATGGTCGGCGTCATAAAGGCGCCGGGGCGATCGATACGTGTGCCCCCGAGCAGAACCTTCGCTCCGTGATCGGTCGCCGTGCGAACCTGCCCGAGCAACTGCACCAATGCCGCTTCCGAAGACAGCGGGCCCAGGGTCGTCGCTTCGTCCATGGGATCGCCGGGTTTCAGCGCCGCGAGCCCGGCCTGAAAGCCCTTCAGGAACGCATCGGCGACCTTATCCACGACAATGAAGCGTTTTGCCGCGCAACAGGTCTGCCCGCAGTTGTACATCCGCCCCCAGATCGCCCATTTGACGGCCAGCTCCAGGTCGGCGTCTTCGAGCACAATGAATGCGTCGCTGCCGCCCAGCTCCATGGAAGACGGTTTCAGGTTCTGCCCGGCCCAGGCCGCCAGGCTGCGGCCCGCGGCGACACTGCCGGTCAGTGCAACCCCGCGAACACGCGGGTCATCGACCACCTGCCTGGACTGCTCATGGGAGATCGACAGGTTGGTATACAGCCCGGCAGGCGCGCCGGCTTCGAGCAGGATTTGCTCGAAGGCCATCGCGCATTGAGGCACGCAACCGGCATGCTTGATCACCAACACGTTGCCTGCCATCAAATGCGGACCGGCCACGCGAGCCAACTGATAGAACGGAAAGTTCCACGGTTCGACCCCGAAGATCACGCCGATGGGGCTGCTCTCCATGTGCGCCTCGCCTTGGCTCGGCTCCAGCGCTTGCGGGGCCAGGAAGCGTTCCGCGTTCTTGGCGTAGTACGCCATGATATCGGCGCTGAATTTGACTTCGCCTCGGGCCTCGTCGATGCGCTTGCCCATTTCCAGTGTGATCTTACGGGCCAGGGCATCGAAGCGCTGATGCATCAATTCACCGGCCTTCGCGATGATCGAGGCGCGCTGGGCATACGTTGTGTGTTTCCACGTCGCATAGCACTGCGCCGCAGCCGCCAGTTTGTGCTCCAGTTGCTCAGCCGTCAGCGTATCGAATTGTGCGAGCAACTCGCCGTTGTATGGATTGATCGTTGTATAAGCCATAACGGTTGCCTTCCCATGAGATTGAGTTAACCAACGTCAACCGGCTACCTTCAGCCGCCGTCCCCACGAACCGGCATTACGTTGGCCTGAATGCATTCAGCTGGCTAGCGTCGGAAACTACTTACGTCTGCCCCCTTGAGCCCGGGCCAGGGCCTGAAGAGCGGGCACTCTAACGGTGCCGTCGGCGCACTTCGTTGGCGCAAAGCGCGGTGATGTGAACCGAAAGGCGGCCTGAACAAGGCGCTCAGCGTGAATGGCCTGCTCGCTCGCGATCAACCGAGCGGTTTAGAACCGTCGGGGCTCGGTAAATACTTACATAGATCAATTAAGCCGCCTTACAAACTGCATAGGATTACGCATCAGGCAATACGACTTTGCGTCTTGTCAGGAGGGGTAATCATGCAAGTCAAGCAATCCATGTCGGAAGATGTGTTGCCACGTCAGGCATCAGGCCCGGCATCGGCCTACTGTCCCCTCCCCGCTGAACGGTTGGGCGGCATCGATCAGAAACTTCGCCAGACCGCGCAATTGGTTTCACTCATCGTCGGGCAGCTTGAGGCCTGTGAATTCGACCCCGCGACACCGGCGCGCAGGGTGCTTGAACAATTGGATGCCACGCTGGAGAAATTGTTGAGTCGATTCGGGCTCGACCAACCCGCCCCCGCGACAGACTATGATCGCCACGCAGCGGTGGATTTCCCCATACAGGCCCTCTTCAAGGCATTGGCTCAAGACTTTTTGCCGTTGGCCGCCGCCCAGCGCCGCAACCTGCGGATCGTGCCGTGTTCGTCGTGGGTCAGGAGCCTTCCCGATTGCCTCAGGCAACTCTTGAGCGGTCTGCTTGCCAACATCGTGGACAGTACGAGTACGCTACGCCTGACACTGGGCTGCAGGCGCCACTCGGAGTGGCTGAGCATCGAGCTGTGGTTCGCGGGCTGCAAAAGCCGCGACGACGCCTTGCGTATCGTGTCGATGCCTGTCTATGAGGCTTCGCTGCCGGGTGCCTGTGGCAAGCCTGCCCTTCGCTCGATAGCGGAACTCAGCGCGATGCTGGGTTTACAGCTACAGGTCAAAACCGCTGACGAACGCGCGACGCTGATCTCCATCAGCGCGCCGTTATCGCCGTCAGTCGCTCAGCCCAGCGCGCGCAGACAACAGAACGCTCGAGCGCTGGGCATGGCTCGCACGTGCCTGCTGTTGATCGTGGAACCGGACGCCCTGCTAGGCGATATGCTCAGTTGCGGTTTGGGGGCGCTGGGCTATCGAACGGCAGCGGTGCGCGATAGCGTCGCCGCGTTGGAATGGATCGCGCGTTCGGGCATTCAACCGGACCTGATCTTGACCGAGCATGTGCTCGAGCGGTCCTCGGACGGTGTCCAACTGGTGCAAAAGATTCGCGATCAATTCAGTCGAGCCACACCCGCGGTCATATTGACCGCCGAGACGAAAAAGCAGGTTTCCCAGTCCGCCCTGACCGCCGACTGCATGCTCCTTCGCAAACCGGTGAGCCTGAACCTGCTGCGCGTCACCCTCGCCAGTGCATTGAGTACACACGCCGCAGTACACGCTGTTCACGCCATGCCCCCGTCGCGCCAACCCGTCATTTACGTGGTGGACGACGACGCCGCGCTGCGCAGCGACTTGCGCACGCTATTGGAGTCGGAAGGTTACCTGGTGCGCGACTACGGCACTGCCGAGCAGTTTCTCGACAGTTATACCGCTGACCAACCGGGCTGCCTGATCATTGATGCGCGCCGCTCGGGCATCAGCGGGCTTGAGACGGTGGCCCGTCTTAAAGCACAGGGCGACGAGTTGCCCGTTCTGATGATCAGTTGCAACAGCCGTGTTGCCGATGTCGTCGATGCGATGAAGGCTGGGGTATGCGACTTCATTGAAAAGCCGTTTCGTTATCAGCAGCTGTTAACCAGCGTGAAGAAAGCGTTGGCCAGCCAAGTCGCAACCGAGAGTTCCCAGGTCCTTCGCAAGGCTGCGATTGACCATATCAGCCACCTCACCGCACGGCAGCGCCAGATTCTGGCGATGGTGCTGGACGGTCATCCGAGCAAAAACATCGCTGCCAACCTGGGGATCAGTCAACGGACAGTGGAAAAGCACCGAGCGTCGATCATGAGCAGGACCGAAGCCAGGTCAATTCCCGAACTCGCCCGCATCGCCCTGGCAGCCGGCGAAAAAACACTCTCGGCGGCTACCAATGACAAACGCAACGGGCCCATCGGCGGGTAATCGCGGACGGTTATGTCGAACCCGGCGATTCAAGGCCGCTGGGCGATACCATCAGATTGTCGACAACCTTCTGCACACCCGCAGTGCCCGATGCCGTCAACCGCGCCATATCCCGCTCCGGGAGCGATCCGACAACCCCCGAGAGCGTGACTTCCCCGCCCTCCACACGCACGTCGATAGCGTGGGCGTCGATGATCGCCTTGCGGCGAAACGCTGATTCGATATCGGTCTTGATGGTTTGCGCAGAGGCATGGGCCTTGACGACGATATCGTTACTGATCCCCTTGATCCCTTGCAGATAACGCACCGCATAGCCGGCCGTCTGGCGCTGATGCTCAGAATCCACTTCTCCGCTGAGCACCAGCCAGCCATCGGTCACGCTGACTTTGACGCGGTGGTCCGCCAGCGAGGTATTCCATTGCAATGCGGAAACGGCGGCCGCGACGAGATCGCTGTCGGTCCGCACATGACTGGAAGGCAGCACGACATCGATCTGGTTGAGCAGATCCACGACACCGGCGACATGTGCGACCGCCTGTTCCGCGTGCCAGCGTTCGGCGTGACTGGCGACATTGCCGGAAAGCGTGACGATGCCATCGGACACTTGAACCAAAATCTGATCGGCTTTGAGTGCCAGGTCCCAATTCAGTTCTTCGATCACCTGTTGCCTAAGCTTTTCATCGGTATTCATAAAAAAGCTCCAGAATTTTTCAAAAGTCTCAATCAGCCAAAGCGTATCCGGTTGCGATGTTTTTCAGCAGGTCGGAAAGTACCCATCCTTGGCGCGGGAGCGGTGATTCAGGCGCGTTTTTTCGCCCTAGCCCGGCAAGGGCTGCGCAACCGCCGGCAGTTCGACACTGTCCCGATACTCCGGCACCGACACCGACCAGCCCAGTTCCTGGCTGATGCGCCGCCGCAGCACGTCCGAGGCGTTCGGCTCGCCGTGTACGACGTAGGTGTGTTTTGGCGCACGCTTGAAGCCGCGCAGCCACTGCATGATTTCATCGGCATCGGCGTGTGCGGACAGGGTTTGCATCGGCACCACCTCGGCGTTGATCGGCACGTCCTGGCCGTGGATACGCACCGACGGCACACCCGCGACAATCTGCGCGCCACGTGTGCCGCCGGCCTGAAAGCCTGGCACCAACAGGGTGTTGAGCGGGTTGGGCGCGAGCGCCTTGAGGTGGTGCAGCACCCGCCCACCGGTGGCCATGCCACTGGCGGCAATGATGATCGCGGGGGTGCGCTGCTGGTCCAGGTCAATCGACTGTTGCACGGAACACACAAAGTGCGTGCCATCGCACATGCCCTGGCAGTCCTCCAGCGACAGCCGATGCTCAGAGCGAAAACGCTGGTACAGGCGGGTGACCTCGGTGGCCATCGGGCTATTGAGGTAGATCGGCAGGTCCGGAATCGCATGCTGTTGTTTGAGTCGATACAGGTGATACATCAGCAGTTGCGCGCGCCCCACCGCAAACGACGGCACCAGGGTGATGCCGCGCCGCAGCGCCGTGCGGTTGATCACGTCCGCCAGTTGCTGTTCGGGAGGCTCAGCGGGGTGTCGACGATCGCCGTAGGTGGATTCCACCAGCAGGTAATCGGTCTGCTCGATGGTTTCCGGGGCGAACATCAGGGGATCGTTTGGCCGCCCCAGGTCGCCGGAACACACCAGCGTGACGCCATCGGCGACGACTTCGACCGTCGCCGCGCCAAGAATATGCCCGGCGTCACGCAGCAGGATGGTCAAGCCCGGCGCGATCGCGACCCGGTGGTGCAGCTCGATCGGCCGCAGCAGCTTCAACGCACGCTCGGCGTCCTGTTCGGTATAGAGCGGCAGCGCCGGGTCGTGCTTGGAGAAACCATGCCGGTTGGCGAATTCGGCCTCTTCTTCCTGCAGGCGGCCACTGTCACGCAGGAGGATTTTCGCCAGCTCGCAGGTGGCCGGCGTGGCATACACCGGCCCGCGATAGCCGTTGCGCACCAGTACCGGCAGGTAGCCGCTGTGGTCCAGGTGGGCGTGGGTCAACACGATGGCGTGCAGGTCTTGAACCGGCAGCTGGAACGTGTCCCAGTTGTGCAGGCGCAATTGCTTATAGCCCTGGAACAGGCCGCAATCGATCAGTACGTGCAGGTCGCGATGCTCCAGCAAGTACTTGCTGCCGGTGACCGTACCGGCCGCCCCGAGAAATGTCATACGCATGGCTATGTCCTTGAGGTCTCATGGGATCGGTGGTTTCAGTCAACCCAGGGTGATGGCTTGACGATCATCAAACTGCAGGAGGTGCGGTTCAGCACACTCTCGGCGGTGCTGCCGATCAGCCGGTCAAGCTTGTCGCGATAGACCGTGCCAAGCACCACCACGTCGAATGCATTGCGCCGGGCGAACAAGCTGATCACTTTGTGCGGAATGCCGGTCAGCACATGTTGGCGTTCCTGCTCGACCCCATAGCGTTCGGCGAGCACATCGAAGGCTTCCACCTGCGCGTCATTGACCGCCTCGCCCAAACTGCTATCCAGGCTTTGGGTCGGCACGCTCGTGGGGGTATCGCCCACCACCGACCAGTTGCTGACATTGAGCAGGTGCAGATGGGCATCGCACACATGCGCCAATGTCGAAGCCAGTTCGAGCACGCGCTCGTTCAGCCCGTATGTGAGTTCTTCGAGGTGCGACAGGTCAATGGCCGCGAGTACTTTCAACGGTTTGGGGTGCCTGGCGTCGGTGACCAGGTGCAGGCAGGCCGGACAATCGCGCAACAACAGCCAATCCAGGGGTTGATGGAAGGTCCGGTCAAGGGCCGAGACATGCTGGACGTCCTTGATCACCAGGTCGGCGTGAAAGTCGTTCACATACGCCAGCACGTGCGCCAGGTTGGGTTTGGCCCACACCACTTCACAGCTGACCGCCAGCCCCGCACGCCGTTGAACGCGCATTTGCTGCTCCAGCCAGTGGCGGTGGACCTGCAGGTAGCCTTCCCTGGCCTGGGCCATCGCGTCATGGTCAAACAGGCCGGCCACCTCCAGCGATGCGACATAATCAAACGCCACAATGTGCAACAACGCGCCGGTTGCAATGGCCAGTGCCTGGGCCCGGTCAAAGGCCGGGGTGCGTGTCATCTCCGAGGGTGCAATCAATAAAATACGTTTGAGTGGCAGCATTAGATACCTCGGCCTGGGCGCATGTAATCACCTGACTGCAACCCGACGTCCTAGCGAGTAGCGTGGTGCCCTGTTGTTGTGACTGAAAACCGTCGGTCAAGTATCTGGCGCCATGGGGCGTGCGCTCTGATCTTTGTCAACTAATGGCTGGCTTTCACACAATGAGTGAATCACTCAGGCCTTGTTGATATAGCTCAATGATTTTCCGTGGTTCGAGCGTAGAAACCAGTGACTGGCCACTCTCGGCCCGTCATCAGCCACGAATTCGATTGAGGACACCATCATGAGCGACTTGAGTTTGCGCAAAGCCATTATGGAAGAGCTTGAATTCCAACCGCAGATCGATGCAGCCAGCATCGGTGTTGCCGTGGAAAACGGCGTTGTCACGCTCACCGGACATGTCAGTAGCTATGAACAGAAGGTCTGCGCCGAGCGCGCGGTAAAAGGCATCAAAGGCGTGCGCGCAGTCGCCGAGGAGATCCAGGTGCGCCTGCACAAAGGCGCCGGTACCGCGGACGACACCATCGCCTCCCGCGCCCTGAGCATCATCAACTGGAGCGCCGACGTACCGGCGAATGCGGTTAAGGTCATCGTTCAGAACGGCTGGATCACCCTCGAAGGCCAAGTCGACTGGCAGTACCAGAAAGAAACCGTAGAGAAGGCGGTGCGCAAGCTGTCCGGCGTGCTTGGGGTGGATAATCGGCTGACCCTGAGCCCGCGGGTAGACATCGTCGATATCCGCAAACGCATCGAAGATGCGCTCAAACGCAATGCTGAAGTGGACGCCAAGGACATTCATGTCAGGGTCGACGGTGATGTGGTCCGGCTCGACGGCAAGGTTCACCTGTGGCGCGAGCGCAAGCTCGTAGAACGGGCGGCCTGGTCGGTGCCGGGCGTCACGCGGGTGGAAGATCACCTGCTGCTCGCCTGAGGTGATGCATGCTCCAGTGCGCCGACTGGGGCATTCAACGTTTGTGTCTGCCTTGCGTGCCCTTTTTTGAGTCAAGGTCATGAAAAAGAACCATCAGTGGAACCTGTCTTACTTTCTGACCGCGTTTGTCGTGTTCACCGTTGTGCAGTTTCTATGGACGGAACACCGCGTGGTGCAAAGCATCCCGTACAGTCAGTTTCGGCAGTTGCTGAACGAGCAGAAAGTCAGCGACCTGCAGGTCGAGAAAGACCAGATCAGCGGCAAGCTGCAAGTGCCGATCGACGGCCATAACCTGTTCACGACGGTGCGGGTCGACCCGACGTTGGCCACCAGCCTGGCGCAGTCGGGCGCGAGCTTCACCGGGGTCACTGACAATACCTTTTTAAGCGGCCTGCTGGGTTGGCTGCTGCCTTTTATGCTGATCATGGTGGTCTGGCACTTTTTGTTTCGCGGCGTCGCGGAAAAACAGGGCCTGGGCGGGCTGATGAACATCGGCAAGTCCCGGGCCAAGGTGTTTGTCCAGCGCGACACCGGGATCACCTTCGCGGATGTCGCCGGCATCGACGAAGCCAAGGCCGAACTGGTGGAGATCGTCTCGTTCCGCAAGGACAAGGCCAAGTACGCACGGCTGGGCGCGCATATTCCCAAAGGCACGCTGCTGGTCGGTCCGCCGGGCACCGGCAAGACCCTGGTGGCCAAAGCCATCGCCGGCGAAGCCGGGGTGCCGTTTTTCTCGATCTCGGGCTCGGAATTCGTCGAGATGTTTGTCGGCGTCGGCGCTGCGCGGGTCCACGATCTGTTCGAACAGGCGCGCCAAGCGGCGCCGTGCATCATTTTCATCGATGAACTGGATGCCCTGGGCAAGATGCGTGGCGTCGGTGTAATGGGCGGCAATGACGAAAAGGAACAGACTCTCAACCAGCTGCTGGCCGAACTGGACGGCTTCGATCCCCGCGAGGGCGTGGTGCTGCTCGCTGCGACCAATCGCCCGGAGATTCTCGACCCGGCGCTGCTGCGCGCCGGCCGGATCGACCGCCAGGTGTTGATCGATCGCCCTGACCGCAAGGGGCGGCAGGCGATTCTCAAGGTCCACCTGCAGAAAATCACCGTGGACAAGGCCCTCGACAGCGAGCGCATTGCCGACATCACCACCGGTTTCACCGGCGCCGACCTGGCGAACCTGGTCAACGAAGCGGCGATTGTCGCCACCCGCCGTGGCGCCGACACGGTCGGCCTGGACGACTTCACCGCGGCCGTGGAACGCCTGATCGCGGGCATCGAACGCAAGAGCAGCGTGCTGCGCCCCGAAGAACGCCAGGTGGTGGCGTACCACGAGATGGGCCATGCACTGGCGGCGAGCCACCTGCCGGCCATGGACCCGGTACACAAGGTGTCCATCGTGCCGCGCGCCATTGGCTCGTTGGGCTACACGCTGCAGCGCCCGACGGAGGACCACTTCCTGATCAGTTACCAGATGCTCAAAGACCGCATCGTCGTGCTGATGGCCGGCCGCGCCGCCGAATTTCTGATATATGCTCAGACGTCCACCGGGGCCGCCGATGACCTGGCCCGTGCGACCGATATCGCGCGGCAGTTGGTGACCCGCTTCGGCATGAGCGCCGAACTGGGGCAGTCGGTGCTGGAGCGACAAAACATGACCTACCTGGGTGAGCAGATGCAGAGTACGGGGCAGAAAGATTATTCGGAACAGACCGCCAGGGAAGTCGATCTGTGTATACGCGCCCTGCTCGACGAAGCCTACGCCCGCGCCAAGAGCTTACTCCAGGCGCATCGCGCCGACCTGGAGGCCGGCGCGCGCCTGTTGATGGAAAAGGAAAGCCTGACCCCAGAGGACTTCCCCGCGCTGCTGCCAATGAAACCCGTGCCGGTCGCCGCAGGTTGAGCGTCGCCCTGAAACCACGCACTGAGGCTCGCCATGCTGGCCGTCACGCTGATTAATACGCTGGTGGTCATCATCGCCGTGGTCATTCATTACGAATGCCTGTTGCGCCTGAACGACTGGTTGCCGCGGCTCAAGGTCTGGAGCCGCTTCAGGATGGTCATCGGGGTCTTCGGTGCCCTGCTCGCCCACGCGATCGAAGTCTGGTGCTTCGCCCTGGTCTATTACCTGATGACACGCGACGGCGAGTGGGGCCGCCTGTCGGGCCAGTTCGATGGCTCGTTCATGGACTGCGTGTACTTTTCCTTCACGACCTACACCACCATCGGTTTCGGCGATATCACCCCCATGGGCTACATCAAGTTCCTGACCGGCCTGCAAGCGCTGACCGGTCTGGTGCTGATCACGTGGACGGCGTCCTTTCTGTTCCTGGAAATGCAGAAGTACTGGAAGAACAAGTAGCCCCTAGCCGGCCGGGGTCCATTGCCAGTTCAGCACCTCGGGCAGGTCTTCGCCGTGTTCGATCAGGTACAGCTTGTGTTTCTCCATCATCGCCCAGTAGCGCGCCTGCGCGGTGTGGCGTTGCTCGTGCAGCCGGGGCACGCGCTCGATGACGTCCAACGCCAACCGGTAGCGATCCAGGTTGTTGATCACCGCCATATCGAACGGGGTGGTGGTGGCGCCCTCCTCGATGAAGCCGCGCACATGGAAGTTGTCGTGATTGGTGCGCTTGTACAGCAGCCGATGCACCAGCGCCGGGTAGCCGTGGAAGGCAAAGATCACCGGTTTGTCGGTGGTGAACAACTCATCGAAGGCGGCATCCGCCAGGCCATGGGGATGCTGCGATGACGACTGCAGCACCATCAGGTCCACCACATTGATGACCCTGACCCGCAGATCCGGCACGTATTCGCGCAGCAATGTCACGGCGGCCAGGGTTTCCAGGGTCGGTACGTCGCCGGCGCAGGCCATGACCACGTCCGGCTCCTGATCATCGCGGCAGGCCCAGTCCCAGCGGCCGATGCCCGCCAGGCAATGACGCACGGCCGCGTCGATATCCAGCCACTGCCACTCCGGCTGCTTGCCCACCACGATGACATTGATGTAATTGCGGCTGCGCAGGCAGTGATCCGCCACCGACAGCAGGCAGTTGGCATCCGGCGGCAGGTAGATGCGCGCCACGTCGGACTTCTTGTTCGCCACCAGGTCGATGAAGCCGGGGTCTTGATGAGAGAACCCGTTGTGGTCCTGGCGCCAGACATGGGACGTCAGCAGCAGGTTGAGCGACGCCAGCGGCTTGCGCCAGGGCACGTCGGCCGCAGTTTTCAGCCACTTGGCATGCTGGTTGACCATCGAATCGACGATATGGATGAACGCTTCGTAACACGACAGCAGGCCATGACGCCCGGTGAGCAGGTAGCCTTCGAGCCAGCCCTCACACACGTGTTCGCTGAGAATCTCCATGACCCGACCATCCGCTGCCAGGTTCACGTCGTCAGCCTCCAACGGGTCCATCCAGGCCTTGGCGCTGACCTCGTACACGGCGTCCAGGCGATTGGAGGCGGTTTCATCCGGGCCGAACAGGCGGAAGTTGGCGGCGCCCTGTGCGTTTTTCATCACGTCGCGCAAAAAGCTGCCCAATACCCGGGTCGCCTCGGCACGCAGGCAACCGGGGGCCGGCAGGGCTACCGCGTAGTCGGTAAAGCATGGCAAGTCGAGCGTGCGTAATACCAGCCCGCCGTTGGCGTGCGGGTTGGCGCTCATGCGGCGGTGCCCGGTGGGGGCCAGCGCGGCGATTTCCGGGAGCAAGGCACCGTCGGCATCGAACAGTTCGTCGGGACGGTAGCTGTTCAGCCATTCCGCCAGTTGCTGCACATGCCCCGGCGCCTGAAAGTTGGCCAACGGCACTTGGTGTGCGCGCCAGGTGCCTTCGACCCGACAGCCATCGACAAATTTCGGCCCGGTCCAGCCCTTGGGCGTGCGCAATACCAGCACCGGCCACAGCTGGCGCTCCGGCGTCTCGGCCCGCCGGGGCTGGCGTGCCGCGTGCTGAATCTCGCGGATTTTCAGCAGCATGGTGTGAAGGGTGCGGGCAAGCTCCTGATGCACCTGCGCCGGGTCATCGCCTTCGACGAAGTACGCATCGTAACCATAGCCATACAACAGCGCCGACAGTTCATCTTCGCTGATCCTGGACAGGACCGTGGGGTTGGCGATCTTGTAGCCGTTGAGGTGCAGGATCGGCAGCACTGCCCCATCGCGCGCGGGGTTGATGAATTTGTTGGAGTGCCAGCTGGCGGCCAGCGGGCCGGTTTCGGCCTCGCCGTCGCCGATCACGCAGGCGACGATCAGGTCCGGGTTATCGAAGACCGCGCCGTAGGCGTGCGCCAGGCAGTAACCCAGCTCGCCGCCTTCATGGATCGAGCCCGGGATCTGCGCCGAAACGTGGCTGGAAATCCCATAGGGCCAGGAAAACTGCCGAAACAGCCGCAGCAGGCCATTGGCATTACGCTCCACCGAGGGATAACACTCGGTGTAGGTGCCTTCCAGGTAGGTCTGCGCGACCACCGCCGGCCCGCCATGCCCGGGGCCGGCGACAAAGAGCATGTTCAAGTCGTACTGGTTGATCAGCCGATTGAGGTGCGTATAGAGCAGATTCAGCCCCGGCGTGGTGCCCCAATGCCCCAACAGGCGCGGTTTGATGTGCGCCAGGGTCAAGGGTGTCTTTAACAACGGGTTGCTCTTGAGGTAGATCTGCCCGACCGCCAGGTAATTGGACGCCCGCCAATACGCGTCCAGCCCTTCCAGCTCCTCTGCACTCAAAAAATCGCTCATACACCCCTCCGTCAAGGCTCGACCCGTGGATTGTCGTTCGTCGATTCTGGGTGCCTCAACTGCGCGAGGCTTGATGTATATCAAGTCTTAAAGCCGGCGCTGAAGCTCAATTGAAACAGGAACTCGGGATATTGAGTAAAAGCGCTGGCAGCGCATTTTCCTCGTTCTCTCTATCACTCAGGCACATGCCTGGACGGAGCGCATGCATGAATGCCCATCACCTGCGTTTAGTCGGTCGCTCGACGGTGCTACCGCACACCTCTTGCCCCAGACCGGTAATCCCCCCCAAAACGGCATGTTCCGGTTGCGGCGTGTCGGCATGCAGCTTGCCAATCGGTCTCGATAGTCCTGACGTGTCCCACTTGGATGCATTGGTGGTGCAACGCTTCAAGGTCAAAAAAGGCGCAGCTTTATTCCGTACCGGCGATCCCTTGCGTTCGCTGTATACGGTTCGCACCGGCTCGTTCAAGACCGGCATCGTGTCTGTCGATGGCCGTGAACAAGTGACCGGCTTTCAACTCTCCGGCGATATGCTCGGCCTGGACGCCATCAGTGACGATGCACACGCCTGCACGGCGGTCGCCCTTGAGGACAGTGAGGTCTGCCCCATCCACTTCGCCCATCTGGAGAGCCTGGCGCGTAACCTTCCGTCGCTGCAGCACAACCTCACGCGGCTGCTGAGCCGTGAAATCGTGCAGGATCACACCCTGCTGATGCTGATGGGCAACATGAGTTCGGATGAACGCCTGGCCGCGTTCCTGCTGAACCTGTCGCAACGCTTCAGCTCACGCGGGTATTCGGCCAGGCACTTTGTGCTGAAAATGCGCCGTGAGGAAATCGGTTCCTACCTGGGCTTGCGCCTGGAAACCATCTGCCGCGGCATCGCGCACCTGCGCGACCAGGGGTTGGCGCAGATCGTCGGCCGCAACGTCACGATCCTGGACCTGGAAGGTCTCAAGCGTCTGGTCGCGGGCTGCCGCCGACCGATCTAGCATTACCGCCCGAACACCTGGAGATTCGTCATGCGTGCGATGGTTCTGCACACCCCCGGCCAGCCGCTGCAACTGGAGCAGCGCCCGATCCCGACACCCGGAAGCGGGCAGCTGTTGATCAAGGTCCTGGCCTGTGGCGTGTGCCGCACCGACCTGCACCTGGTCGACGGCGAGTTGCCGCAAGCGCAACTGCCACGGGTGCCAGGCCATGAAATCGTCGGTGAAGTGACGGCCGTGGGCGCCGCGGTCGGGGCTGACTGGATCGGCCGCCGCGTCGGGGTGCCGTGGCTCGGCTGGACCTGCGGCGAGTGCGCCTTCTGTCGATCGGGCCGGGAAAACCTCTGCGATCAGGCGCTGTTCACCGGCTGCAATCTGGACGGCGGCTACGCTGAATACACGGTGGCGGACGAACGCTTCTGCCTGCCGATTCCCGACACACTGTCGGACGTTCAAGCCGCGCCCCTGTTGTGTGCCGGCCTGATCGGCTTTCGCGCCTTGCAAATGGCCGCCGACGCCGCCCACCTGGGGCTTTACGGCTTCGGTGCGGCCGCCCATCTGGCGATCCAGGTGGCGCTGGGCCGCGGGCAACAGGTGTACGCGTTCACCCGCCCGGGTGACAGCGCAGGCCAGGCCTATGCACGCTCATTGGGCGCCGTGTGGGCCGGGCCTTCGGACCAACTGCCGCCGCACCTGCTGGATGCCAGCCTGATATTCGCCCCGGTCGGAGCGCTTGTACCGCTGGCATTGGCCGCCACCGTCAAGGGCGGCTGTGTGATTTGCGCCGGGATTCACATGAGCGATATTCCGGCCTTCCCCTATCGACTGCTATGGGGCGAGCGCAGCGTGCGCTCAGTGGCGAACCTGACCCGACAGGACGGCACGGCGTTCTTTCAAACCGTGCAGCACACGCCGATCCACTGCGACATCACCCGCTTCGCCCTGGAAGACGCCAATCAGGCACTCGCGCACCTGCGCAGCGGGCAGTTCAACGGCGCGATCGTGCTGACCCCATAACACGCAGCAGCGGCTATTTGCGGGTCGCGCTGGTCAGCATATGGATCGCTCTTTCGTTGGCTTCGTCAGCGGTGCGCTGGGCCTGGTTGGCCAGCGCCATCGCCTGCTCCGCCTTGAGGTAGGCTTCGTCAGCGCGCAGGCGCGCCGTGGCGGCATTGTTTTCTGCGGAGTCCAGGCGAGCCTCAAGCTCCTTGACATGTTGACTGCACCCGGCGGACGTTGCCAATACCAGCGCCAACAGTGAAACGGACAGGTAGCGGTTCATGGTGTTTCCCCTCGATTCATCGCGGTAAGAAATCAACAACGCACATTTTCAGTATCCGACGTGAGCCCGCCGTGCCTCTGACCTTTGTCAATAAAGGATCAGAGCCCGGGCTAGCCCTTGACGTCGTTTCCCGGCTGGCGGATCGCTAAAATGCTGCCCGGCACCGAATACAGCGCCCGTTCGGTGTTGCTGCCGATCAGTCGGTCGAGCCCGACCCGGTGAGCAGTCCCCATGACCACCACGTCGGCCTGGAATTGCTCGACAAACTCCTGAATCACCGGCACTGGCTGGCCCATGACAAAGTGCCGTCTTTCCGGCGGTACGCCATAACGGTCGGCCAAGGTGACGAATGCCTGGTGCAACGACTGGCGCAGCTCTTCGGCGAAGTCCACGTTCCAACCGCCCATGGCCATCGGCGCATCGCCGTTGAATGCCGGGGACAGGTCATAGGCGTACAACAGATGCAGCGGCGCATCGCATTGCAGGGCCATGGAGTAGGCACACTGAATGATGGTGTCGTTCAGACCGCTGATCTGCGTGCCGGGCTCGAACGGATCGACGGCCGCCACCACGCGATGGGGCAAACCGTAGCGCGCCTGACTCACCAGATGCAGGGGGGTCGGGCACTCGCGCAGCAGGTGGCAATCGAGCGGGGTGATGAATATGCGCTTGAGAACCGGCTCCAGCTTCACGTCCTTGATCACCAGGTCCGGGTTCAGATCGGCGATCGTGCGCAGGATCTCCAGCACAGGGTGGGTGGTAAAGAGCAATTCAACCGTCACCTTCAGGCCGTTACCGCCCAGGCGCTGGACTTCGTCGACCAGCCAATCGCGATAGCGGTGCAGATAGTCCTGGAAAACCGACTCATCGACGTGTTCTTCCCACAAATGAATGATCGGCGCAGGTTCGATAAACGCCCTGATATCGAGCGCCGCGCCGCTGGCCTTGGCCAGGGCCACCGCGCGCAGCAGCGCCGGGGAGTGATACAACGAACGGTCGGTGATCAGCAACAGACGTTGATATTGGCTCATTTCGCACCTCGTCGGGCACCGGTTGGTCCTGGCGCCAGGTTCAATCCTTCATCAGTTGCGCGTCGGTTTGATCGCCCACATGCTGCACGGCGCGTGGTGCAGCAGGCTTTCGGCGGTAGTGCCCAACAGCTTGTTCAAGCCCCAGTGCTGCACGGTGCCCATGACGATGATGTCGATCTGGTGATCGCGGGCGAAGTCGCAAATGTTGAAGAGCGGCGTGCCCTCGATAAAGTGCCGATGCTCGACGGGAATCCCCTGGCGCTCGGCCAACGCGGCAAACGCCTCATGCTGGGCTTCATTCAACGACTCATAGAGCCCGGCGGCCAGGGGCACCGCGCCGAAGCCCATGTCCTTGGCATACACCGCGGCCCAGTCGTACACATGCAGCAACTCCAGCTGGGCCTGGCATTGCGCGGCCAGCTTGACCGCCGCTTCGACAATCTGGTCGTTGAAGATCTGGTCCTGCTCCTCGCTGCGCAACACATCGACAATCGCCAGCACCTTGCGTGGCAACGGGTGGCGCGAGTCGGTGACCAGATGCACCGGCACCGGGCAGTCGCGCAGCAGTTGCCAATCCAGCGGGGTGAAGAACACCCGTTTCAACGCCGGCTCTTCCTCGGCATCCTTGATGATCAGGGCCAGCGACATCTCGTTGACGAAATGCAGGATTTCCTCATAAGGATGATGCACCCAGACCACCTCGCTGGTGACCTCGACCCCGCGCTGGCGCATCACCTCGGCCTGCTCGGCGAGCCAGTGGCGATGGGTGTCCAGGTACCCTTCCCGGGCCCGATTGATCTGTTCGGGCGCAAACAGCCCGGCGATCGCCAGGGCCTGCAAATAGTCGAATGCCACGATATGCAACGGCAACTGCATCGCGCGCGCCAAGGCAGCTGCACGATCGAACGCCGGTGTGCGGGTCATGGACGAAGGGGCAATCAACAGTAAACGCTGAGTCTGCAACATGGGGGCACCTCGGCACGCGGCCATCTGATTCGGTGGATAGGTCTTCAGATTGAGCGTTCCGGCTCAGCGGCTACTTGATCTTTATCAGTTGGTGCCCGCAAAAGTTGATTTTCATCAACAGCCGCCGGGCCCCTTGCCCCTAGCCTGCATCAAGACTTGCAGCGTCACCGGCTCCGTCGGAGGGCACCATGATCGAAGATGAGCAGCAAGTGTTGGTGAGGGCGTTGGACGCGGCGACAAACCCGGTGCTGATCACCGAGAGATCGGGTTGCATTGTGTGGATCAACCGAGCGTTCAGCCTGTTGAGTGGCTATTCGAAGCTGGAGCTGGTCGGCAAAACCCCGCACCTTTTGTCGTCGGGACGGCAAACCACCACGTTCTATCGGGAGCTGTGGATGACCATCATGGCGGGCCTGACCTGGCAGGGCGAGATGGTCGAGCGCCGCAAGGACGGCTCCAACTGTACGATCAATCAGGTCATTACCCCGGTGCTCGACCCGCAGGGCGTGGTCACGCACTTCATCGCGATCCTGCACAACTTCAAGGTGATGGACGAAGAACGTGCGCGCATGCAACAACTGGCGTTCCATGACGGACTGACCGGCTTGCCCAACCGCAGCCTGTTTCTGAGCCTGCTCAATCAAGCGATGAGTCATGCCACCCAGCAGCAACAGCCGCTGGCGTTGATGTTTATCGACCTGGACCGTTTCAAAGCGGTCAACGACACCCATGGGCATGCATGCGGCGACAAATTGCTGGTGGCGGTGGCCGAACGCCTCAGCCAGTCGGTGCGCAGGTCCGATGTCGTCGGCCGTTTGAGCGGCGACGAGTTTGCGATCCTGGTGACCGGCATGGACCACGCCAGGCAGGTCGAGGTGTTGGCCGATAAATTGATCGGCGCGATCAACCAGCCGTTCATGATCGATGCCCACCGCCTGAACACACATATCAGCGTCGGCATCAGCCTGTATCCATGGGACGGGGCAAGCGTCGAGCAACTGCTCGCACGGGCCGACGACGCGATGTACCAGGCTAAACGACGCGGTGGCAGCGCCTGTCATTTCAACCTGCTTAGCCAGCCTGCCGACTGAACGGCGCACACCTCGCGCCCACCGTATGTGCGGTGGGCATAGCCCATTCTCAAACGTCATAATCCTGGGTTTTGTGGCGTGGTAATCTCTGACGACTATGAATAGGCATTGATCGTCAGTCGACAATGACCAGAACCAGGAAAGATCATGCCCAAAGTGTCCCACTCAGCCCTGCGTCGTAATTTCCGTGAACTGCTTGCTACGCCACTGTGCGTTGAGACGGCCTCTGTGTTCGACCCGATGTCGGCGCGTATCGCCGCCGACCTGGGCTTCGAGGTCGGCATTCTGGGGGGCTCGGTCGCTTCGCTGCAGGTACTGGCGGCACCCGATTTTGCGTTGATCACCTTGAGTGAGTTCGTTGAACAGGCCACCCGGATCGGCCGCGTTGCGCAGTTGCCGGTGATTGCCGATGCCGACCACGGCTATGGCAATGCCCTGAATGTCATGCGTACCGTCGCGGAGCTGGAACGCGCAGGCGTTGCGGCACTGACGATTGAAGACACGCTGTTGCCGGCGCAGTTCGGGCGCAAATCGACCGATCTGATTTCCATCGAGGAAGGCATTGGCAAAGTCAGGGCCGCCCTTGAAGCACGGGTCGACCCCGAGCTGTCCATCATCGCCCGCACTAACGCGAAGGTGTTGCCGACCGAGGCTGTGATCGAACGCACCCTGGCCTATGAAAAAGCCGGTGCCGATGGGATCTGCATGGTGGGTGTCAGCGACTTCGAGCACCTTGAGCAGATTGCGCAACAACTCACGGTGCCCTTGATGCTGGTGACCTACGGCAACCCGAAACTCAATGACAGCCAGCGCCTGGCAAGCCTGGGAGTACGCATCGTGGTGGCCGGCCACGGCGCCTACTTCGCAGCGATCAAGGCCACCTACGACAGCCTGCGCGCCCAACGTCAGCTCACCCACAGCACCTCGAACCTCAGTGCCACCGAGCTTACTCACACCTACACCCTGCCGGAGAGCTACGTGGCCTGGGCCAAAGAGTTCATGGATGTAGAGGAGTGAGACTGACCCCGGGTGCGCGTCTAGCCGACCCAGCCGACAGCGGTTTTCGGAACCACCTCCGACTCATCCAGCTTTGACGCAAACATGCTCACGGCTTGTACCGCATCGCTGGTGCTGGTGCGGATCTGCAGAATCACCGCACCCGCCTGGTCGGCCAGGCTGACGCCACGTTGCGCGCCTTCCTGGGTCGCGCTCATGCTGGCGACTGCGTCACGGGTTTCCGACAGAATCAGGCCGATCATCTCGGCAATCTCGGCGGTGGAACGGCTGGTACGCCCCGCCAGTTGCCTGACCTCATCGGCCACCACCGCAAAACCACGGCCCTGATCGCCCGCGCGCGCGGCCTCGATGGCGGCGTTGAGCGCCAGCAGGTTGGTCTGGTCGGCAATACCGCGAATGGTATTGACGATCGCAGTGATCTGCTCGGAACGATCGCCCAACTGCCCCACCAGGCGTGCCGAGGCGCCGATGTTATCGGCAATGCGGCGCATTTCACTGGCGGTTTCGTGGATCACCTGGGTGCCATGCTCGGCGAATCGCTCGGTTTCCGAGGAAATATGGTAAGCGCGGGAAGCACCGCGTGAATCCTCCTCGAACTTCTCGACACGCTCGCTGATGTCGCTGGCGAACTTGACGATTTTGATCAGCTTGCCGTCGCCGTCATACACCGGGTTGTAACTCGCCTCCAACCACACCACGCGGCCGTGCTTGCCGATACGCTTGAATTGCCCGGTGAAGAATTCACCATTGTTCAAGCGCCGCCAGAAGTCGGCGTACTCAGGGCTGTTGACCTGGGCCGGTTCGCAAAACATACGGTGATGCTTGCCTTTGAGTTCCGTCAGTGAATACCCCATGACCGTGAGGAAATTCTCGTTGGCATCGAGCACTTGCCCGTTCAAATCGAACTCGATCACGGCCATCGCCCGGTCCAGCGCAGCCAGCTTGCTACGGGTCGCTGCCTCCTGCTCCACTTTGCGCGTGACGTCGAGGGCGTACTTGACCACTTTCACGACCTGGCCACGCTCATCCAGCACCGGGTTGTAGCTGGCCTCCAGCCAGATGATCTTGCCGTGGGCGTCCACGCGTTTGAATGTGCCCGAGACGAACTTGCCGGCCCTGAGTTCCTGCCAGAACTCGGCATAGGCAGGGCTGCTGGTCAGCGCCGACGGGCAAAAATCACGGTGGGTCTTGCCGGCCAATTGAGCGCTGCTGTAACCCAGGGTTTTCATAAAGTTGTCATTGGCGCGCAACACCTTGCCATTGAGGTCGAATTCGACCACGGCCATGGAGCGCTCAAGCGCGGCAATCAATCCTTGGTATTCAGCGACTTCGGCCCTCCTGGCCGCCAGTTCTGTTTTTAGTGTGTGATTGAACATGACGTAGCCTCAGCCGTGCGTAGAATCGGGGGTTATCTCCTGCACTATCGGCCAATAAATACCGGACTTGACCGATGAAAAATAAATATCATTTGACGTCAAATACTCGTCGCTCGCCACGCCTGCAAAGCCGAAGAGTACTGATCCTCGCGCCCCCTGTGTTTAAATTGGCGCCCCTTTTCCCTGCCAAGAGAACGTCATGGCCAACCACGACCTGTCCTTCACCCCTGATCCGGATGCCGACTCGATTTCCTCCGACGTGATCGGCTTCAACGGCATCCTGGTCTCCACCCAGATCCCGACCCGCGCCGACGGCAACCTGGAACTGGGCGACATCACCGCGCAAAGCGAATGCACGCTGCAAGCGCTGAAAGTTGCCCTTGAACGCGCCGGCAGTTCCATGGACCGGGTGATGCACCTGACCATCTACCTGACCGACATGGCCGACCGCGCGGCGTTCAACGAGGTCTACAAGCGCTTCTTCGCCAAGCCGTGGCCGGTGCGTGCCGCAGTTGGCGTGGCGGCCCTGGCGGTGGAAGGCATGCGCGTGGAAGTCACCGCGATGGCCGCCAAGGCCTGAACCCGCGTCGATTGAAACACCCGTCATTGGCCTGGCACCTTGCAGGCCAAGCCCGCCGGCGGCCCTGCGGTAGGTGCCGGTCAGGCGTTTCACGGCTACAATGCGCGCCTCGACCGTGACAAGCCTGACTAAAAAAACTATGTCCTTGCCCAAACATCACCTGGAATTGCTCAGCCCTGCCCGCGATGTCGCCATCGCGCGCGAGGCCATCCTGCATGGCGCCGACGCCATCTACATCGGCGGCCCAAGCTTCGGCGCCCGCCACAACGCCTGCAACGAGGTCAGCGATATCGCGCAATTGGTCGAATTCGCCCGGCGCTACCACGCCCGCGTCTTCACTACCCTCAACACCATCTTGCACGACAACGAACTGGAACCGGCGCGCAAGCTGATCCATCAGCTCTACGACGCTGGCGTCGACGCGTTGATCGTGCAAGACCTGGGCGTGATGGAGCTGGATATCCCGCCGATCGAGCTGCACGCCAGCACCCAGACCGACATCCGCACCCTGGGCCGCGCCAAATTTCTCGACCAGGCCGGCTTCTCGCAACTGGTATTGGCCCGCGAGCTGAACCTGCAGGAAATCCGCGCCATTGCCGATGAAACCGATGCCGCTATCGAGTTCTTCATCCACGGCGCCCTGTGCGTGGCGTTCTCCGGGCAGTGCAATATCTCCCACGCGCAGAACGGCCGCAGCGCCAACCGCGGCGACTGTTCCCAGGCGTGCCGCCTGCCGTACACCCTCAAAGACGATCAAGGCCGCGTCGTCGCCTTTGAAAAGCACCTGCTGTCGATGAAAGACAACAACCAGAGCGCCAACCTGCGCGCCCTGGTCGATGCCGGTGTGCGCTCGTTCAAGATCGAAGGGCGCTACAAGGACATGGGCTATGTGAAGAACATCACTGCCTATTACCGCCAGCGCCTCGACGAGATCCTCGAAGACCGCCCCGACCTGGCCCGCGCCTCCAGCGGCCGGACCGCGCATTTCTTCCTGCCCGACCCGGAAAAGACCTTCCACCGGGGCAGCACCGATTATTTCGTCAGCGACCGCAAGATCGACATCGGCGCCTTCGACACCCCGACCTTCACCGGCCTACCGGTGGGCGTGGTGGAAAAAGCCGGCAAACGCGACCTGCAAGTGATCACCCATGAGCCGCTGTCCAACGGCGACGGCCTGAATGTGCTGGTCAAGCGCGAAGTGGTGGGTTTCCGCGCCAATATCGCCGAGGCCAAGGGCGAGTTCGAGGAAGACGGCGAGAAGCGCTACCGCTATCGCGTCGAGCCGAACGAAATGCCGGCCGGCCTGCATCAGTTGCGCCCCAACCACCCGTTGAACCGCAACCTCGACCACAACTGGCAACAGGCGCTGCTCAAAACCTCCGCCGAGCGCCGGATCGGCCTGTCGTGGGTCGCCCAACTGCGCGAAGATCGCCTGGAACTGAACGCCACCAGCGAAGAAGGCATCACCGCCAGCGTCGCCCTGCCCGGCCCGTTCGGCGCGGCCAACAAGCCGGAACAGGCGCTGGACACCCTGCGTGACCTGCTCGGCCAACTGGGCACCACCGAATACCACGCCACCGCCATCGAGCTGGATGCGCCGCAGGCGTTCTTCATCCCCAACTCGCAGCTCAAGGCCGCGCGCCGTGAAGTGATCGAAGCACTGACAGCGGCGCGCATCGACGCTCACCCGCGTGGTGGGCGCAAGGCCGAAACCAGCCCGCCGCCGGTGTACCCGGAAGCGCACCTGTCGTTCCTGGCCAACGTGTATAACCAGAAGGCCCGGGATTTCTACCATCGCCACGGCGTGAAACTGATCGACGCGGCCTTCGAAGCCCACGAAGAAACCGGTGAAGTGCCGGTGATGATCACCAAGCACTGCCTGCGTTTCTCGTTCAACCTCTGCCCCAAACAGGCCAAGGGCGTGACGGGGGTGAAGACCAAGGTTGCGCCGATGCAGTTGATCCATGGCGATGAAGTGCTGACCCTGAAATTCGACTGCAAGCCTTGCGAAATGCATGTGGTGGGCAAGATCAAGGGGCACATCCTCGGGTTGCCGCAGCCAGGCAGCGTGGTCGGCTACATCAGCCCGGACGATCTGCTCAAGACCATCCCGCGCGCGCCGCATTGATCGAACCGCGGGCGCGCTGCAACGGCGCGCTCGCTCTCGATCACTGCACTTGCACCACAGCTTTGGGGCGCCACCACCAGCCCCTTTGCAACCCGGCGGCAGCCAACAGAATCGCGGCGACGCCCAGCCATTGCAGCCAACCCAGGCGATGCCCGAAGGCAATCCAGTCGACCAGAATCGCCGCAATCGGGTAGATAAACGACAACGCGCCGGTGATGGCCGTCGGCAACTTCTGGATCGCCCCGTACAGCAACACATACATCAAACCGGTGTGTACCACCCCGAGCGTCAACAAGGCCGCCCAGGCGTTGTGCGCCACCGGCAGACTGTGCCACGGCACCAGCGGCGCCAGTAACAACGCACCGGTCGTGACCTGGATCAGCGCGATCAAATGCGGCGGCACTGCCTTCAGGCGCTTGATGATCAGCGCGGCAAGCGCATACAGAAACGCCGCGCCGAGGGCCAGGGCGATACCGGCCAGGTAATCGTCGCCGGTTGGCTGATTGCCATGGGCGCTGACAATCGCCAGCATCCCGAGGAATGCCACACTCAGCCACGCCAGCTTCGGCACGCTGAGCTTTTCACCGAGAAACAGCGCCGCCAGCATCACCAACATGAACGGCTGCACGTTGTACACCGCAGTGCTGATGGCGATGGACGCGCGGGAATACGATTCGAACAGCAGCAACCAGTTGCCGACAATGGCCACTCCGCTGAGCATCGCCAGGCCGAGCCCGGCCCAACTGAGCAAGTCCCGGCGCAGATACCCGAGCAGCGCGCACACCAGCAATAATGTCAGCGCCCCGATCACGCAGCGCCAGAACACCACTTCGAGCACCGATACGCCCGACACCAGTACAAACCAGCCAATGGTGCCCGAGATCAGCATGGCGGCGACCATTTCCCACGACCCGCGACGGATGGATGTATCCATGATTGAGACTCCTCAAGTGAGGCTCAATTATGGCAAGCTGGTTCGCCGCGGCTCCAGCGCCTAAAAAAGGCGAAAAGCCTCAATGACCTTTATTTATTAGGCGCACACCATGATCGACACCATCGACCAACAACTGATCGGCGCTTTGATGGACGACTCCCGGCTGTCCCTCAAGGCCCTGGCCGGCATCACCGGCCTGTCCTCGCCCAGCGTCGGCGAACGCCTGCGCCGCCTGGAGGAGCGCGGCGTGCTGACCCATTACACGGTCGACATCGACCCCAAACACTTCGGCTACCTGCTGCAAGCCATCGTGCGTATCCGTCCCCTGCCCGGCCAGTTGCAGGAAGTGGAGCGGCAGATCCAGGCCATCCCCGAATTCACCGAATGCGACAAAGTCACCGGCGAGGACTGCTTCATCGCACGCCTGCATGTACGCACCATGGACCACCTCGACAGCCTGCTGGATCGGCTCAACGCCTATGCCGAGACCAACACCGCCATCGTCAAGAAAACCCCAGTGAAGCGGCGCCTGCCACCGCTGACGGACTAACGCCGACAAACCTTAGGTGGGGATAGCTGTGGTTCAGGCACTTATGCGGTGACTGACACTCCGCTATCGGGAGCAAGCTCCCTCCCACAGGGCCAGGTCAAGTCAGTCGTGCAGAGCCTTGGCCGCGCCCAACAGCCCCTGAAACTTGCGATAACGCGCCTCCAGTACCGGCTGTTGCGCCACGTCCGGTACATACCGCGCCTTGACCGGCATGCCCGCCGCGAGCAACGCCGCGCCCTGCCCGATGGCCAAAAAGCCCAACTTCGCCGCGCCGATGCACGCGCTCAGTTCACTGCCGTGCAGCGTGAAGATTTCCCGCTGCAGAATGTTGGCCAATAACTGCGCCCAATACCCACTGCGCGCGCCGCCACCCACCAGCGCACAGGCGGTGACGTCGGCGCCGCTCGATTGCACCGCGCGCAACGCGTCGAGCAGGCCAAAACCCACGCCTTCCATCACCGCATACCCCAGCATCGCCGGGGTGCAGTCGTGGCCCAGGTTCATAAAGCCGCCGCGTAATAAAGGGTCGTTATGCGGGGTGCGTTCGCCGGCCAGGTACGGCAGGAACAACGGCGTATCCAGCGGCACCGATTGGCCGATGGGCAACTGGGCCTGGACCTGATCCAACAGCGCCTGTTCATCCGGCATGCCCGTCAGGCGCGTGACCCAGCGCAAACAACTGGCGCCGGCCAGCATCGCGCCCATGGTGTACCAACGGTCGGGCAGCGCATGGCAGAAGCTGTGTACCGCGCTGGCCGGGTTGCCCGCCGCATGGTCGGTGATGGCGACAATCGCCGCGCTGGTGCCCAGCGTGATGAAACCGTCGCCGGCATTGATCGCGCCGATGCCGACCGCCGCAACCGGGTTGTCGCCACCGCCGCCGGCAATCACCACCTCGGCGCGCAAACCCAGCTCGCGAGCGGTCAGACACGCGCTTGCCGCACCGCCCTCCACCAGCCTGGGCATTTGTTCCGGCGCCAGGCCGGTGGCCCGCAGCATGGGGCTGAACCATTGACGATTGGCCACGTCCAGCCACAGCGTTCCGGCCGCATCGGACATCTCGCTGACGCGCTCCCCGCTCAAGCGCAGGCGCAGGTAGTCCTTGGGCGACAGCACGCAATCGATGGCCTTGAACACCTCGGGCTCATGCCGTTGCAGCCAGAGCAGTTTCGGCGCGGTCAAGCCGGCCATGGGCAAGCTGCCGGTGACGTCGGCAAACCCTGGGCCGAGCTGTGCCGCTTCGGCCACCGCGCGCGAGTCGTCCCACAGAATCGCCGGGTATAACACGCGATCGTCATCCCCCAGCAATACCGCGCCGTGCATTTGCCCAGACAGGCCGATGCACGCCACACGGGCAAACGATTCATGAGCGCGCAACACATCCAGCGCCTGCAAACAGGCTTGCCACCAGTCTTGCGGCGCCTGTTCGGACCAGCCGGGGTGCCGGCGCGAGACGCTCAAGCGCACGCCGGCCTGAGCCAGCACCGCGCCGCTGGCGTCCATCAGGATGGCTTTGAGTTCCGAGGTGCCCAGGTCGATGCCGAGGGAAACAGCAGTGTTCATACGCGTGTCATTCCAATCAATCACAGCCACAGGAGTTACGTATTTGCAGGGTCGGCTCCAGACGCACACTGCGGGTCGGCGCATCGGGTGCGGCCATGCGTTGCAGTAACAGGTTGACCGCACGAGCGCCGAGCGCCTGGACCGGCTGGGCGATCAACGTCAGGCGCGGCACGAAGAAATCCGCCCAATCAAAATCATCGAAGCCCACCAGCGCCATCTGCGCCGGCACTTCGATATGTGCATCGCGCAAGGCCTGCATGGCGCCGAGGGTCATCAGGTTGTTGCCGGCCATGATCGCGGTCGGCGGCGCGGCCAGGCCCAGTAACTGCACCGTGGCCTGGCGTGCCGGTTCGGTGTTGGAGCCGCCGTTGACCAGCAGTTGCGGATCGAACGCCAGCCCCGCGGCCGCCAATGCCGCGCGGTAACCGGCCACCCGTTCATCCGTGGTGCTGAACCCCAGGCGCCCGGCGATGAAGCCGATTCGGCGATGCCCATGGGCGATCAGGTGGGCAATCAGCGCCTGGGTGGGCTGGGTATTCGCCACCCCGACCTGATCGAATTGTTCACTCATCATCCGGTCCACCAGCACCGCCGGAATCTCGCTGGCCCGTAGATACTCCAGGGCCAGCGAACCGTTCGAAGGCGCCAACACAATGCCGTCGACGCGCCGGTGATGCAGCGCCGTGACCACCCGCAGCTCCTGCTCCGGGTCGTCGTGGGTATCGACGAACAGCATCATGTAGCCGTGCTTGGCGCACTCGGTTTCGATCGCGTGTACGGTTTCGCTGAAGTAATGATTGGACAGCGCCGAGATCGCCACGCCGATAGTGTTGGTGCTCGAACGCGCCAGCGAGCGCGCCAGGGTGTTGGGGATATAACCCAGTTCCTGGATCGCGCGCTGCACCGCTTGCACCGTGGCCGGGCTGACCTTGCGGGTGCCGTTCAACACATGGGACACCGTTGACGTCGACACCCCCGCTCTGCTTGCGACGTCATCCATGGTGACCACGGCGCTGTTCCCCTCAATGACTCAGTGTTTACTCGACCAACCGCTGTACGTCGCGACGTTGTCGCGGGTGATCAGTTTGGGCGTGAGCAGCGTAACCGTTTCGGCCGGCGCCTTGTCGTTGAGAAGGTCATTGCCGATGTTCACCGCCGTCTGCGCCATGGCCCATGGGTCCTGGCTGGAGGACGCCTGGATCTGGGTGTCGGTCTTCAGCGCATTCTCGATATCCGGTGCGCCATCCACCGAGGTGATGATGATACCGCTGCGTTTGAGCTGCTTGGCCGCCAGGTCGCTGCCGATGGCCTGGGGGTCGTTGATCGCGAACAGACCGTCGATTTTCGCAAAACGCGTGAGGTAGCCCTGCATCACGTTCAGGCCGCCTTCACGCGAGCCCTTGCCGTCCTGGTCATCGGACAGCACCTTGATCTGCGGCGCAGCGGCCAAGGCGGCCTTGCAACCTTTGACGCGGTCGGTCACGGCAGTCACTTGCGGGCCGTTCTGGATAATCACGTTGCCTTTACCCGCGAGCTTGTCCACCAGGAATTGGCAGGCCAGTTTGCCGGCTTCGACGTTGTCGGTCTGGACGGTCGCGTTGACCCCCTTGGCGTCCACGTCCACCGCCACCACGACGATACCGGCGTCACGGGCTTTCTTGATCGCCGAGGCCATCGCGGAGGGGTCGACGGCGTTGATCAGAATCAGGTCGACCTTGGACGAGATGAAGTTGTCGATCTGCGAAAACTGCTTGCTCAAGTCATAGTCGGCCGACACCGACGTGACCTTGACGCCCGGGTTCAGCTCCTTGGCGCGGGCCGTGGCGCCGTCGGCCAGGGTCACGAAATACGGGTTGCCCAGCGAGCCCATGCTGATGCCCAGGGCTTTCAATTCACGCGCTTCCACGGCTTGGGACATCAGGGCAGCCAAGGCAATGACGGGAAAGATGTGTTTTAGGTTCATGTGGGTCTCTCTTGTGATTGTTGTAGGAGTGAACTCAGGTCCGCGCACCGGACTGGCGATAACGATCCAGCGCGACCGCGCCGATGATCACGATGCCCTTGATGATGTACTGCCAGATATCCGAGACGCCCAGCAGCACCAGGCCATTGGTCAGTACCGCGATGATCAGTGCGCCGATCAGCGTGCCGCCGATGGTGCCGACGCCGCCGGTAAAGCTGGTGCCGCCGAGGATCACTGCAGCGATCGCATCCAGCTCGTAGGATTGCCCCAGTTGCAGGCCATTGGCGGCGAACAGGCGTGAAGCACTCATCACCGCGCCAAGCCCGGCCAACGCACCGGACATCGCGTAGACGAACAGCAGCACCTTCCACACCTTGATCCCGGAGAGCCGCGCCGCTTCCGGGTTGCCGCCCACCGAATAGATCTGCACACCCATCACCGTGCGCCGCAGGATGAACCACGACAACGCCACCACCGCGACCGCGATCACCACCAACCACGGCACGCCGAGGATCGAGTCATTGCCGATAAAGGCAAACGGCAGGTCGGGGTTGAACACGGTCTTGTCGTCGGCCAGCAAACGCGCCAGGCCGCGCATGGCGGTCAGCGCGCCGAGGGTGACGATAAACGGCGGCAAGCGCATGAACGCGATCAACCCACCGTTGACCAGGCCCAGCAACAGGCCAAAGCCAATCCCGGCGGCAATCCCGAACATGCCGAACTGCGGCGACATCGAGGCCTGCAACGCCACCACGGCGGACGCTGCGAGGATCGCACCGACGGACAGGTCGATGCCGGCAGTGAGGATCACAAAGGTCATGCCCGCCGCCAGCACCACGTTGACCGAGGCCTGTTGCGTGATGATCGACAGGTTCTGCACCGTCAGGAAGTTTTCGCTGGCCAGGGCAAAGCCCACCAGCAGCAGGACCAGCACCGGCAGCATGCCGACGCTGCGCATCAGTTCCCTGAGCCGCTCGGCCTTGCCGATTGGCGGGAGGGTCATTGTGTTGTTCGAATCAGCCATGGGCAGCCACCTGATCGCCACCGGTGGCGAGGTCAATAATACGTTCCTGGGAAATGACGTGGCCCGAAGCCCCGCCGACTTCGGCCACCAACTGGCCTTCGCGCATGATCAGCACGCGGTCGCAGGTGCCGATGATTTCCGGCAACTCGCTGGAAATCACCACGACGCCTACACCGGCCTGCGCCAGTTGATTGATGATGCGGTAGATCTCGGATTTGGAGCCGATGTCCACGCCGCGCGTGGGTTCGTCGAGGATCAGCACATGCGGCTTGACCTCCAGCAGCCGCGCCAACAAAACCTTTTGCTGATTGCCGCCGGACAACGCGCCGACGTTGACCTTGCCCGACGCCACGCGAATCGACAGCGACTTGATCGCGTCCTGCGAGCGTTGCGCGGCATGCCGTCGATTGAGCACGCCACCGGCATGGGCGTCCGGCACACAGGCGCAGACATTGATGTTGTCGGCCACGCTCATGTCCAGGAACAGGCCCTGGGCCTTGCGGTCTTCGGTGAGGTACACCACGCCGGCGCGGATCGCGTCGGCCGGGGTGCGCAGTTGGGTGACGGTCTTGCCCACCACTTCCAGGGTGCCGCCGGTGCGCGGGTCGGCGCCGAAGATCAGCCGCGCCAGTTCGGTGCGCCCTGCCCCCACCAGGCCGGCGATGCCCAGCACTTCGCCGGCATGCAGGTCGAAGCTGCAGTTGCGCACGCGTTTGCCATCGGCCATGTCGCGCACGCGCATCACCACCGCGCCAGGGTCATAGGCCGCGTGTTCCTTCTTGTAGAAACCGGAGAGGTCGCGGCCGACCATCATCTTCACCAATACCTCGGCCGACAGCGCGTCGCGGGTCAGTTCGCCGATGTACTGGCCGTCGCGCAGCACCGAAACCCGGTCCGACAGTTCGTAGATCTCAGCCATGCGATGGCTGATATAGATGATCGCCAGGCCCTGGCTGCGCAGCTGTTTGATCAGTGCGAACAGGCGATCGGTCTCGCGCGACGAGAGCGGCGTGGTGGGCTCGTCCATCACCAGGATTTTGGCGTGGGCATGCAGGGCGCGGGCGATTTCCACCAATTGGCGTTCGGCAATCGACAGGCTGCTGACCCGCGTCGCCGCGGTGAACTCGGCACCCAGGCGTTGCAGCACTTCCACGCAACCAGCCTGCATGCCCTGGCGGTCGATGGTCCAGCCACGGCGCAGTTCGCGGCCCAGGTAGATGTTCTCGGCCACGCTCAGGTTCGGGCACAGGCTCAGTTCTTGATAGATCACGGCGATGCCGAGGGCTTTGGCAGTGGCGGGGTCGAACGTGGCGACAGGCTGGCCGGCGATGCGGATGGTGCCGCCCGGGTCGGCCTGGTAAGCGCCGGAGAGGATTTTCATCAGGGTGGATTTGCCGGCGCCGTTCTCCCCCATCAAGGCGTGGATTTCGCCGGGGTAGACTTTCAGGCTGACATTCTTGAGCACGCGCAAACCGCTGAAGGTTTTGCTGATGCCCTGCATTTCAAGCAAGGGTTCGAGGCTCATGACTGAGCTCCTGAATTTATTATTTTTGTATTCGCGCTCCTTGGATCAGAGCCGATCACCACCGACTCTAATCAGATAGATTTGCTTACGCAAGCGCTTGCGTAGCCCGTTTGTCGCTTGATGAAACGTTTCATCAAGCGACTTAACCGCAACCTCAGCGTTCTTAACGTTTTGGCAGCATGCGCAGCAAGGTGTTGTCCCGCACCCAATAGTGGTGGAACAAACCGGCGGCGGCGTGCAGGCCGATCAGCCAATAACCGGCGCTGCCCAACCATTCATGCCAGTGCTTGAACTGCCTGGCCAGGTCGGGGTCCGCTGCGACCAGGGTCGGCAAGGAAAACTCGAAATACGGCACCGGTTTGCCTGCGGCGTTGAGCATCAGCCAGGCCAGCAGCGGCGTGACGATCATCAGGCCGTACAACGCCAGGTGCATCAGGTGCGACACGCCCGTCTGCCAGGCCGGCGGGCGCGGCACGATCGGTGGGCGCGGCGTCAGGCGCCCGAGCAGGCGCAGCCAGACCAGCAGGAAAATCCCGATACCGAACAGCGCATGGGCGCCGAGGAACAGCCCCTTGAGTGCGTGCCCGCGGGGCAACAGACCTTTGATTTCGATGCAACCGTACACGCCGACAAACAACGCCAGCATCAACCAGTGCAGAATCATCGACAGCCTTGAATAGCGCGCTGTCATCAGGTTTTCGCTCATAGAAAAGGCACCTTGTGCAGGGGTTGGGGCCGAACCCGGCCTTGATAAAGTCGCGGTCACCCTGCCCGGCTAGTCTTAAGACAATCTGAAGATCGCTGAAACGATCATTTTCGCCACCTTCAGACTTCGTTAAGAAATGCCTTTGATACTTCTCCCAACTTCACTTGGGAGGCATAACGCCAATGCCCGGTATCGATTGGAAGATTCCCCTGCCCCTGCTGTTCGGCCAAGCCGACAGCGCATCGCTGTGCCTTTCCCGAGCACTGCCTCAAGACCCCCAACGCCCGGCCTTCGAAGCCTTCATCCAGCAGCGCTTTCGGATTGCCCACGGTGCCGATATCCGTCATTTCATGCCGCAGCTGTTTGGCGTCAGCCAGGCCAACGGTGAACTCTGCGCCGTCGCCGGGGTGCGCCTGGCGAGCGACGAGTCGTTGTTCCTGGAGCGCTACCTCGACCATCCGATCGAGCCGCTGATCAGCGCCGCCGCCGCGCAACCGGTAGACCGCCGGGCCATCGCCGAAGTCGGCAACCTGGCCGCCAGCGACACCGGCAGTGCGCGCCTGAGCATCATCGCCATCACCTGGTTGCTGGCCATGGCCGGCCTGGAGTGGGTGGCATTCACCGGCAATATCGGCCTGGTCAACAGTTTCCATCGCCTCGGTCTGAAGCCCGTCACTCTGTGCGCCGCCGACCCGCAGCGCCTGGGCGATGAGCGCCATCACTGGGGCAGTTATTACGAAAGCCAACCCTGGGTGCATGTCGGCAATATCCGCGCCGGCTTCATCCATCTGCGCAACATGGGCCTGTTCTCGCGCCTGGGGTTGCCGACCACGATTGAGGATGCCAGCCATGTCGCCTGAAACCCGCCGTTTCCACGCTGTTCTTCGCGGCTATGCCGAACGCAATGACGGCACCGTCGCCCTGTGGGGCGACACCTTGAAGATGGATTACACCGCGCTGTTCGCCGAGGTGACCGCTCGACAGGAACGCCTGCGCGATGAAGGCGTGAAGGTGGTGGCGCTGGCCCTGGACAATGGCATCGAGGCCATGCTGTGGGACCTGGCGATCCTGTTCGAAGGCCTGACCTGCCTGACTCTGCCGCCGTTCTTCAGCCCGACCCAGCGCGCCCACTGCCTGGAACAGAGCCACGCCGAGCGCGTGATCGCCGAGCCCTACCTGGACGCCGAATTGCACGCTGGCGGTTACCGCAAAACCGGCGACTTCTGGTGCCGCGCGTTCGACGGCCGCCCTTCGATGCCCCTGGGCACGGCCAAAGTGACCTTTACCTCCGGCACCACCGGCACGCCCAAAGGCGTGTGCCTGAGCGCCGACAGCGTATTGCGGGTGGCCCGCGAGTTGTACCAGGCCAGCCATGCCAGCGACCCGCGCCATCACCTGTCATTATTGCCGCTTGCCATCCTGCTCGAGAACCTGGGGTGCTACGCCGCGCTGTATGCCGGCGCCACCTTGAGCCTGCCCAGCCAGAGGAGCCTGGGCATCCAGGGCGCCAGCGCGGTGGACGCCGCGCAATTGCTCGGTTGCCTGGCGGTGCGCCAACCCCACAGCCTGATCCTGGTTCCGCAGTTGCTGCTGATGCTGGTCATCGCCGCCGAGCAGAAAGCCTTCAACCCGCAAGGCCTGCGCTTTGCCGCGGTGGGCGGTGCGCGGGTCTCCAAGGCCTTGCTGCTGCGCGCGCAGCACGTGGGCGTGCCGGTGTTCGAAGGCTACGGCCTGTCGGAATGCGCCTCGGTGGTCTGCCTCAACCGGCCCGGCGCCCAGCGCGCCGGCAGTGTTGGCCAGCCGCTGCCCCATGTGGAGATCCGCCTCGCCGAAGACAACGAGGTGCTGATCAAGGGCTCGACCTTGCTCGGCTATCTGGGCCAGCCCGAACAGCCCGAACAATGGTGGCCCAGCGGTGATCTGGGCGCGTTCGACGACGACGGTTTTCTCTACCTCAAAGGCCGCAAGAAGCATCAGTTCGTCACCAGTTACGGGCGCAACGTCAACCCGGACTGGGTCGAGGCCGAACTGACCCAGGGCGGCGCCATCGCCCAGGCCTTCGTCTACGGCGAAGCCCTGCCGCAGAACCACGCGCTGCTGTGGCCTCATCGCGCCGACTGCACCGACGCCCAACTGGCCGCCGCCGTGGCCCTGGCCAACAGCGGCCTGCCCGACTACGCACAGGTGCATTGCTGGACGCGCCTGGAAGAACCGTTCACCGCCGCCAACGGCTTGCTCACCGCCAATGGCCGGCCACGGCGTGACGCCATCGTCGCGCGTTATCAATCTCAACTTGCCCCTGCACTCAACGAGGAAACTTCATCGTGAACTTTTTCGACACCCTGCAAGACGCTACCCAACAAGAACGCCAGACCCTGTTCAGCCTGCCGATCATCCGTGATGCACTGGAAGGCAAGGTCAGCCTGGAGAGCTACCGTGAATTCCTCGCCCAGGCCTACTACCACGTGCGCCACACCGTGCCGTTGATGATGGCCTGCGGTGCGCGCCTGCCCTCGCGCCTGGAGTGGCTGCGCAAGGCAGTCAGCGACTACATCGAGGATGAATACGGCCATGAGCAATGGGTGCTCGATGACATCGCGGCCTGTGGCGGCGACCGCGACGCGGTACGTGACGGACGCCCGGGCTTGCCCATCGAGTTGATGGTCAGCTACCTCTACGACCTGATCGCCCGTGACAACCCGGTCGGCCTGTTCGGCATGGTCAATGTGCTGGAAGGCACCAGCATCGCCCTGGCCACCCACGCCGCCGGCAGCATCCGCGATCACCTGCAACTGCCGGAGACGGCGTTCAGCTACCTGAGCTCCCACGGTGCCCTGGACATCGGGCACATGGAAACGTACCGCCGCTTGATGAACAGCCTGGACGACCCCGAAGACCAGGCCGCCGTGATCCGCGCCTCCAAAGTCGTGTACGCGCTGTATACCGACATGTTCCGCAACCTGCCGCGTAGCGGGGAGGCTCCCCATGCGCCTGTCTGAAGCCCGTGTGGTGCTGACCGGCGCCAGCGGTGGCATTGGCCTGGCGATTGCCACCGCACTGTGCGCCAGTGGCGCGCATGTGCTGGCCGTGGCGCGTCATCGCGAACCGCTGGAAGCCTTGTTGGCGCAATACCCGGAACAACTGTGCTGGGTCGGCGCCGACCTGACCTTCCTCAACGACCGGCGCAAGGTGCTGGCCGCCGCGCAAGCCATCGGCGGCGTCAACCTGCTGATCAACGCAGCCGGGATCAACCACTTCGCCATGCTGGAACAGCTCGACGAAAACGAGATCAACGGCATGCTCGCGTTGAACATCACCGCGCCGATCTGCCTGACCAAGCTGCTGCTGCCCATGCTCAAGCAAGCCGCGAGCGCGATGGTGGTGAACGTCGGCTCCACTTACGGCTCCATCGGTTACCCCGGCTATGCCACCTACTGCGCGACCAAGTTCGCCTTGCGCGGGTTTTCCGAAGCCCTGCGCCGGGAACTGGCCGATACGCGGGTCGGCGTGTTGTACGTCGCGCCGCGTGCCACCCACACGCGGATGAACAGCCCTGCGGCGCAGGCCTTGAACGATGCGCTCAAATCCAATGTCGACGACCCGCACAGCGTGGCCGCCGCCGTGATCAAAGCGATTGCCAACGACCGCCGCGACCTTTACCTGGGCTGGCCGGAGCGCTTTTTTGTGCGCCTCAACAGCCTGCTGCCGAACCTGGTCGACCGAGGCTTGCGCAAACAACTGCCGCTGGTCCGCCGCCTCAGCGATAAACCCGTGAAAAAGGATCTGAACCCATGAAACGCCTCTTCGCCGCGCTGCTGCTCACCGCCCTGAGCCCACTCACCTGGGCGCTGGACAGCGCCGACCAGCAACGCCTGACCGAGATCCAGACACGCTGGGCCCATATTCAATACAACTTGCCCGAGGAACAGCGCACCAAGGCCTTTGAGCAACTCGCCGCCCAGGCGACAGCCTTCACCCAGGCGCGCCCTCAAGCGGCCGAGGCCTGGATCTGGTCCGGCATCGTCAGCAGCAGTTGGGCCGGTGCCCAGGGCGGGCTTGGCGCGTTGAGCAAGGTCAAGGCGGCCAAGGTCGACCTGGAAAAAGCCCTCGCCCTCGACCCCAAGGCCCTGCAAGGCTCGGCCTATACCAGCCTCGCCGCATTGTATGATCGGGTTCCCGGCTGGCCGATCGGCTTCGGCGACGCCGACAAGGCTGACCAGTTACTCAAACAGGCCTTGCAACTGAACCCGACAGGCATAGATAGTCTGTATTTCTGGGGGGATCACCTGTACCGGCAAAAACGCTACAGCGAAGCCCGCGAGGCCCTGCAAAAAGCCCTGCTGGCCGCTCCACGGCCGGGCCGGGAAACCGCCGACGCCGGGCGGCGCAAAGAGATCGAAAGCGTGCTGGCCGACATCAACAAAAAACTCAACTGACGGGAGTCCGCGTGCGCCTATTACTGATCGAGGATGACGAAGCATTGGGTGAAGGTATTCACCAGGCGCTGGTGCGGGAAGGCTACACCGTTGATTGGCTCAAAGATGGCAGCAGTGCATTACATGCACTGCTCAGCGAAACCTTTGACGTGGCGGTGCTCGATCTCGGGCTGCCGCGCATGGATGGGCTGGAGGTGCTGCGCCGCTTGCGCGACAGCGGCTCGAACCTGCCGGTGCTGATCCTCACGGCACGGGATGCCACCGAAGACCGGATCGCCGGGCTGGACGCCGGCGCCGACGATTATCTGATCAAGCCCTTCGACCTGGCCGAGCTCAAGGCGCGCCTGCGCGCGTTGCTGCGCCGCAGCGCCGGGCGCGCACGGGTGATGATCGAGCACGCGGGCATCTGCCTGGACCCGAGCACGCAACAGGTCAGCTACCACGGCGAACCGGTGCTGCTCACCCCCAAGGAGTATCAACTGCTGCACGAACTGCTGTCGCCACCGGGCCGCGTCATGACCCGCGACCAGTTGATGCAGTTGCTCTACGGCTGGAACGAAGAAGCTGAAAGCAACACCCTGGAAGTGCATATCCATCACCTGCGCAAGAAGTTCTCCAGCGAGCTGATCCGCACCGTTCGCGGCGTCGGTTATCTGGTTGAGGAGCGCGGATGACTTCTATACGACGGCGAACCCTGACCCTGATCATCGGCCTGCTGCTCGCCGGTCTGCTGCTGATCAGCGCGCTCAACCTGCATGACAGCAACCACGAAATCGCCGAAGTCTATGACGCGCAACTGGCGCAGAACGCCCGCCTGCTCCAGGGCGTGATGAGCATGCCGCTGGCCAGTCAGGACCAGGAAGACCTGTACCGCGCATTCAACAAAGCCTTGGGCGAAGCGATGCCCAAAGTGGATGGGCACCCCTACGAAAGCAAAGTCGCCTTCCAGGTGTGGAACCCCAAGGGCGAACTGCTGGTGTTCACCGCCAGCGCCCCGTCATTTGTTCCCGCGCCCACCCAGCCGGGCTTCAGTAACGTCGAAGACCTGAACGGCCGTCAATGGCGCGGCTTCGTGCTCAAGGACAAGGACAACGGCCTGCGGATCTGGGTGGGCGAGCGCGACGACGTGCGCGACGACCTGGTGCAACGCATCGTGCGGCATACCTTGTGGCCCAACGTGCTGGGCAGCCTGATTCTCGCGGCGATGGTCTGGCTGGCGATCGGCTGGGGCCTCAAGCCCCTGGCCGATATGGCCGCCACCCTGCGCGCGCGGCATTCGGGCTCCCTCGAACCGATGCAACTGACGCCGCTGCCCACGGAGCTTGAGCCGATGCAGGCGGCGCTCAACCGCATGCTCGCGCAGATCCAGGAAATGCTCGGCCGCGAACGGCGCTTTATTGCCGATGCGGCCCATGAGATGCGTACACCATTGGCGGTATTGCGCGTGCATGCCCAGAACCTGCTGGAAGCCGGCACAGAAACCGAACGGCGCGAGTCCCTGGCCTTTCTGATCGCCGGCGTCGACCGCACCAGCCGCCTGGTCAACCAATTGCTGACCATGGCGCGCCTGGAGCCCAGCGCCGGGCAACCGCCGGTACAGGCCATCGACCTGGCGACAACAGTGCGCGAAACCCTGATTCAGTTGACCCCGTGGCTGTTGAGCAAAGGCCTTGAGCTGGTATTCGACGTCGAGGATGGCCCGTGCCCGGTGAATACCGACGCCGCCGCGATCAATATCGCCCTGACCAACCTGGTGACCAACGCCGCGAATTTCTCCCCGGAACACGGGGTGATCACCGTGGGCTTGCGCAAGAACGCCATGCGTTTTGCCCTTACCGTCGACGATCAGGGCCCTGGCATCGACGAAAACCAGCGCGAGCGCCTGTTCGAACGCTTCTACAGCCGTGGCAATGCCCAAGGCGCAGGCCTGGGCCTGACCATCGTACAAACCATCGCCCAACGCCTGGGCGGCCAGGTCAGCCTGGAAAACCTGGCGGCCGGCGGCCTGCGGGCGACCCTGGAAATCCCTGCCTGACGGAGCATCAGCCGGCCCATGTGACCAGCCACATCGCGCCGACCAGCAAGACCTGGCCGACGATCACATACACCGCGAAGTGACGACCGCCGCTGACCCCGGCCACCACGCACTTGCTCAGCGCGTTGCAACTGACCGCGAGCAACACCGGGATGGACGCGGCCTCCAGGGACAGCTGGCCGCTGGTGGCCAGGGCCGCGATCGAGGCGATGGACGCGTGGGCATCGGCAAAGCCACTCAGGGTGGCAGTCAATATCACGCCGACCTGGCCGAAGTGATGGAGCATCAGCGACGACAAGAAGGTAATGCCGGTCAGGGTCACGACCATGATCAGCGCCAGCTTGAGGTCGAATGCGCCGCCCACCTTGATGGTTTGGCTGGCCGCCGCCGTCGGCGCGTGCCACATCAGGCACGCACCGTACAACGCGGTGGTGGCAAACCCGGCGAGCAGTGGCCAGGCCATCTGCGACAGCAGTGCCGGTTCCACGGTGCCGAGGATCAGCGCCACCTGGGCCACCGTCGCAATATTCGAGAAAATGGCCGCCGCCGCGAGGATGCGCAGGTGCTCCGGCTCTTTGGCGACCATCTGGCCCATGGCGGCAACGGTCACGGTACTGGAGGCGAACCCCGAAGCAATGGCGCTCACGACGTAGCCATAACGTGGCCCCAGCGCGCGCACCGCCACGTGCCCCACCGCGCCGACCGCCATCAACAACACCGTCAACGTGCAGATAGTGCGCGGGTTCAGCGCGCCGTAGGGGCCGATAAAGCGATCCGGCGCCAACGGCAGGACCACCAGCGCAACGACCAACAGCAACAGGCCGTCGCGCATTTCCACATCGGTCAATTGACTGCGAGCAAAGTTGTGCAACTTGTCGCGATAGGCCAGCAGGCCGGCCACCACCACGCCGACGGCCGTGGCCAGTTCGGGAGCGACCCCACACCATGCGCCCAATAGCAGCACCGTGAGCAACGCCACTTCACTGGTGATCCCCGGGTCGTTGTCCCGGCTCTTCCAGTAAGCGGTACTGACGATCACAGCCAGGCACCCGGCGATCAGGCCCAGCAACAGGCCACCGCCGACTTGCTGCGAGACGTAGCCCAATAACGCGGTAATCGAATAGGTGCGCAAACCGGCAAACGCGCGCAACTCGCCCTGGCCCTTGTGGCGTTCGCGCTCAAGGCCGATCAGCATGCCGATGCCCAGCGCCGCGGCGGCACCGGCCAGCCCGAGGGTTTGCGTCATTTACAGGCGCCTTCAGGGCGTGATCGCGACCTTCATGACACCGTCGCGCTGATGGGCAAACAGCTCATAGGCAGCCTCGATATCGTCGAGCTTGAAACGGTGCGTCACCAGGGGCGACAGATCCACCCCGCCGCTGGCCACCACGGCGAGCAAACGGCGCATGCGTTCCTTGCCGCCAGGGCACAGGGTCGACACGATGCTGTAATCCCCCAAGCCCGCGCTGAACGCGTCGTAGGGAATGTGCAGGTCGCTGGAATAGACCCCCAGGCTGGAGACCCGCCCTCCCGGACGCAGCACGCGCAATGCCGACTCGAACGTACCCTGGGTGCCCAGGGCCTCGATCGCCACATCAACCCCACGGCCGTCGGTGATGGTCATGATCTGCTCGACCACATTGCCTTTCTTGAAGTCGACGATATGGGTGGCGCCCAGGCTGCGGCCGACGTTCATGCGCTCGCTGACGCCATCGACACCGATAATCATCGACGCGCCTTTGAGCCGGGCGCCCGCCACCGCGCACAGGCCGATCGGCCCGAGGGCGAAGACCGCGACGGTGTCGCCGATGGTCACCTCACCGCGCTCGGCGCCGGAAAAGCCGGTGGACATGATGTCCGGGCACATGAGCACTTGTTCGTCGCTCAGCCCATCGGGGATCGGGCACAGGTTGGCCAGCGCATCGGGGACCAGCACGTATTCGGCCTGGCAGCCGTCGATGGTATTGCCGAACTTCCAGCCGCCGGCCGCGCGAAAGCCATGCCGGGTGTCGGGGCCGTCCTGGGAGCCGCAGCCGCACAGGCAGGCATAACTCTGCCCGCTGGGCGTGATGGCGCCGGCGATCACCCGCTGCCCCTCAACGAAACCGCGCACCTGGGAGCCCAGCCGCTCGATCACGCCCACCGGTTCGTGGCCCACGGTCAGCCCTTTGGCCACCGGGTACTCACCGCGCAGGATATGCACGTCGGTGCCGCAGATGGTCGTGGTGGTGATACGCACCAACGCGTCCAGCGGGCCGACTTCGGGGATGGGTTTGTCGTCGAGGACGATGCGGTTTTTTTCAACGAAGACAGCTGCTCTCATGGTTGCCACGGCGTGACCTCCTGCGTCTGGAAAAGCCTGAATGACATCCAGACTGCACCGCGATGACAACACAGGGGTTGATCATTATCAACAATCCTCTGATTGATCGAGACACCCGGCTGGATGTCGCTGAGCGTGCGCTGGCTCAAGGCGACTTGATGCAAGTCAAACCGGCGCCGGCGCCCGGCGCCATGATCTAGAGTAAGTATCATTGCCCGATGCTATCTGCTGGTTACCCAAGGGAGATTGCCCATGTCTGCTCAAGCACGTTTCTTACTGCTGGTTTCGCCACTGATGGAACACAGCCCCGCCTTCGACCGGGCCGCCGCCCTGGCCAAGGCTGAAGGCGCCGCGCTGCACATCCTCGCCTTCGATTACCTGGAAGGCTTGGCTACCGCCGGCCTGGTCAACGAGCAGGCCCTGGAACAGATGCGAATTGGCTATGTAGAGCGCCATCACCAGTGGCTGGAGGATCAGGCCAGGCCCTTGCGCAACCTCGGCCTGACCGTCACCACCGAAGTGGCGTGGGTGGAGCGCCCGCTGCAGGAAATTCTGATTCGTCTTAAGGAAGAGCCCATGGCCGTGGTGATCAAGGCGCTGGAGCATGAGTCCCTGTTGTCGCGCTTGTTGTTTACGCCGCTGGACGTCCACCTGATTCGCGAATGCCCGGTGCCACTGCATTTTGTCAGCGGTGCGCCCCATGCGTTACCGCGCAAGATCGTGGCGGCCGTCGACCCGTTCCATCACGACGAGCACTACGACAGCCTTAACGACCGCATCCTGCATGAAGCCGTCAAACTGGCGACAGCCTGCGATGCCGAGGTCGAGGTAATTTATGCCCATGACCTTTCCGATCTCGGGGCTCAGGAGTATGGACTCGGCAGCGGTGCCGGGTTCTTCTCTTCGGTGGCCGCCAAACGGCTGTTCGACGAACAGGGGCAGGCCTTCAATGACTTGGCCGCGCGCAACGGTATTCCGCCAGCGCAGCGCCATATGATCTTGGGTAACCCGGCGAAAGTGCTGTCCAGCTATGCCGATGCCTACAACGTCGATGTGATCGTCATGGGCCGGGTCGGTCATCGCGGCCTATCGCGCCTGCTCGGCAGTACCGCCGAAATGCTGCTGTACAAAATGCCTTGCAGCGTGTGGATGGTTAAACCGGAAGTGCTCGACTGAGCGCGGTGATCGTATGCACACCCTCGCTGCACACTCGCAGCGAGGGCATGTCAAAGGCATTCATTGAGGGGGCATAACGAGACTCATCACACTCGAAAGCGATCAGCGGTCAAATATATGAAACATGCACCTATCTTTCTCCAATATTTGGATGTTAAGTAGGGGGAATATATATGTGTGTGTGCAAGAGGCTTTTGTGATGAAGTCAACTCCAGTTCTTGTACAAGTCCAACATTTAAAAACAACCTGCGCGAGCTGCAGCGTTTTAGAGTTGTGTTTACCCCTGGGTTTGACCGAGATCGAAGTGGGTCGCCTGGACACATTGATTCCACAACGCGTCAAAGTCAAAAAAGGTGCTTCGCTGTATCGCACCGCTGATCCGTTACGCTCGCTTTACGCCGT
Source organism: Pseudomonas sp. K8 (assembly GCF_014889455.1). NCBI lineage: Bacteria > Pseudomonadati > Pseudomonadota > Gammaproteobacteria > Pseudomonadales > Pseudomonadaceae > Pseudomonas > Pseudomonas sp. K8. The sequence goes on along the minus strand of NZ_VJWO01000015.1, from coordinate 68,911 downwards.
GCGTACCGGATTCTTCAAGACCTGCATACTGTCCATGGATGGTCGCGAGCAAGTCACCGGGTTCCAGATGGCCGGGGAAATGCTCGGCCTCGACGCCATCAGTGCCGATGCCCATGCCTGCAACGCGATTGCGCTGGAAGACAGCGAAGTGTGCCCTCTGCACTTCAACCAACTGGAGCGACTGGCCGGTCAAATACCGTCGTTGCAACATAACTTGAACAAAATCATGAGCCGCGAAATTGTGCGTGATCACGGCATGTTATTGCAGATGGGTAATATGAACGCCGATGAGCGGCTTTGTGCATTTGTATTGAATATATCAATGCGTATGAGTACGCGTGGTTATTCATCGCGATCTTTTATATTACGCATGCGACGAGAAGAGATCGGCTCTTATCTGGGCCTGCGCCTGGAGACGGTGTGCCGCAGCATTGCGCAGTTACGCAAACTGGGCCTGGTGCATATCAGCGCGCGCAATGTCGAGATTCTCGACCTGGCGAAACTCAAGACGTTCATATCCGGCTGTCATCGGCATGGTCCCGAGTAACAGGGCCTCATCTGATCCAAATCAGCTTTATCTGTCGGCAAAGGCGTAGAACCGAAGCAACAGGGGGCCGCTCCTGTCGCCCCCAAACCTCGGAGCTCACACCATGCTTACCGTCGAAGAGCACAACAGACAAGCCGCCATCGCCTATAAAACAAGCCCGGAACCGCACTGGATCGATAAGCTCAATGACGGCCGCCATGTGCTGGTGCGCCCGCTGAGAATCGAAGACCGGGACCGCGAATATAACTTCATCAAGAGCTTGTCTCGCGAGTCCCGGCACGCGCGCTTCCTCGGCGAAATCAACGAGCCCGGCAAGACCCTGCTCGATCAATTGATGGACGTCGACAATCAGCAACGCGTGGCGTTTATTGCCCTGGTGCATGACAACGGCAAACTGATCGAAATCGGCGTTGCGCGCTATGCCGCGGCCAAAGAGCACGAATGCGAATGCGCGGTCACCGTGGCGGACCCTTGGCAGCACCTGGGACTTGGGCACATTTTGATGCAACACCTGATGACAGCGGCGAAAAAAAACGGCTTCACGTCGATGTACACCGTGGATGAAGCGAGCAACACCCCGTTGCGTGAGCTGACTAACGCGTTGGGCTTCCACACCGTCACCAATCCGGATGACGCTACCCAAGTGATCAGCAGCGTGAAGCTCTGAGTAGCACTGCACGGTAAAAGGGCGGCGCGCCGCCCTTGCCTTCCATACACTCGTTTGAGTGTATTCATACCGAACCGAAAACGTCTGTTGCGCGAACGCCTGTAAGCAGGGTGAACCGCACCTGCGCTTGGTACTGCGTAATACCGGGTAACGGTGTTTTGGCTGAACGAAGGAATCAAGACCGCTTCTGTCGCTACACAAGGTTAATGCCACGGGCACTGCTCCCCTGGCGTCATCTCGTAACCTCAGGCGACAGACCTCATGACCAGTGTTTCCACGCACATCACCGCACAACCCCAGCCATTCGCCCTATCCCACCTGCCACTCGCCAGACACAAACGCGAAGCCCCTGCCCCCACCGAGTCGGCAGGCGACGCTCGTACCGAAGGCGATCGCGCATTGGCGGCCGAATACAGTACTGCGTTGCTGCTGGCGGCCAATCGCGAGAGCAATATCAACATCCGCCCGATACCTGCCGATTCCTCATTCGGTCGGTGGTGGGGGCAGTTGCGTACCGCCTTTCGATCACCCGACGTCGTTCAGTGGATGCGTGACAAAGGTATTAATGCTGAGTCGATAACACTCAAGCCGGAATCGGGAACGATCACCTTCAAGCTCAAGCCTTCGGTTGATCCCGAGCAGAAACTGCATACCGTCGGGCAAGACGACAGGCGCTGGGGCGCGATCAGCGGCCCCATCCTCCAGGCCGCACGTGTGATCAACGCGGGGCACGAGGATACGGCCTTCACGCCGCCGGCAAGTGATCTCAGTGAATCCGCACCTTGGTTTATGGTGGGGCGGTTTTATCAAGAGCGGCAAGACCTTACAGGGCCGGCGATGCGCAGGCGCGCTGAAGAGCTCGACCGGGACCAAGGTTTTTCACCTCTCGACCCGAGCAGCGCGGCAGGCTTGATTGAATCGCGTAGCGCGGACGCGCTCCAAAAACAGGAAGCCACGGTGGGCGATGTGCTGAATCGGTATGAGGCCATCAACGAGCTGCGGCACCTGGCAAAGTCCGTGGACATCCGCAATCCCGAGCAAATCCCGGGCGAATTGAAGAGGCGGACGCTCTCTCTGTCTTCCCCGAGTACCTACCAACCCATCAGTGCTAGCCAATCGAACAGGGTCAGCCTCGTGCAATTCCTGGAAGATCATGGCTGGCATATTCCCACCCATCACGAACAGCTGGAGAACCTCGCAACCGCCCTCTCAACCCCGGCGCCCAAGATGCCAGCGCACGGTAACCTCGGCGGAGCGCTGGCTTGGCCTGTGCCGCTGGATCAGGGAGACCTGCAACAGCTGAAGGCAGATATTGGTACGGGCAAAATTGGCGATATTGACTTAGGACCGTCAAAAAATGTCTTGGACTACCTGCTGAGCGGCAGGACAATTTCCGCGGCGGAACAGAGTAACCCGCGACGGCTGATCGATACCTGGATCACATCGCCCAGAGGCAAGGCGCTGGGTGAGGCCATTCAAACTGCGTTCGAGGCGCGGGGTGTCAAAGGCAGTGCTTCTGACTGGCTGCTCACGGCCCTGAACAGCGAAAGCGCCAGCGTCTCTGGCGACGACGTCGATCACCAAGCCCCTGGTCAAATTGAAGGCTATCGGCTGGTCTCGGCGGAGAACTCGGGCAAATCACCGTCGACGGTTGTCAAGGAGCTGGAGGATCACCTGGTCGCCAAAGGTAAAGCCTCATCCCCGGAAAAAGCCACGATTCAGGCTCACCTGTTACTGGCCAGCCGGGCACCGGAATTCCTGATCAAGGACATCCCGGAAGGCGTCGTCGTGGGCACCCACAGCTGGGTCAGTCTTGCCACGGCGGTTGCCCGAATCGAAGCGAAAGCGCCAGGAAACACGGCGTCGATGAGCTACGCCGACGTTATGCTCGAAGCCAGCGTTGCGCCGATCTCTGACGACGAACGCACTGTCGAATATGTCGCCCAGACCGACGCAATCAAACACTGGAGCGTTGCCAACGGTATGGATTACCCGTCGACGGATGCCTCAATGACGACTGCCCGCGAGGCCTACAGCGCGCAGATTCGAGAGTTGAGAGAGGCTGCGCAAACGCACATCGGGCAAATGCCGACGACGAGGGGCATTGCGCTGGAACAGTTAAAAGTAGCGCTGCCTCACGTCGACCCGGAACTGTTCGAAGAAAAAACTATCACCCTGCAGCCTTCCAACCGGCACTTCCCCGGGCCTTACTCGATACTGGACATGTATATCGATGGTCGAGGACTCAAAGGCGCACCGGATTCAGCGGATAATTGGGGGGAAGCGGGCCGTGGTTTCGTGACCCTACTGACATTTGGCGGCGTCACTCTGCGGCCGGACGGTCGTCCCAGCGCATGGGTGTCCTCCTCGGACGGGTTCAGCATTAGCGATGTGCTGGAACGGCTTAACGAACTACCGCGCCCGACGGAGATATTCAACGAGACGTTCTCGGATTACTCCAGTGCCGTCAAAACAACGACCGCCGCGCAGCTCAAGCACCTTATTTCGAAACAGCCGCTGGAGGATCGGCAGAATCTGGAGTGTGGCAAAATAACAATCCGCAAAGAAATGTCGTTCCACCGCGCCGATCAGCCCAGGCGTGTTTCGGACGGTGTTCTGCTGGTCGAGACCGAGCGCAATGGCCAGCGCATGAGCTATGAAATCGATCGACTAAAAGGGACGGTGACCAAGCTGCCGGACAAGACTTATCGGGACTATGAGCCGACGGTTCATTCTATAAAAGCAGGCAAACGTTTTGATGAGGTAAAACCCGTAGGTCACTATGCAGCGGGGATAACCCATGAAAACAAAGATGCACAAGGCGCACCCAATAGTTTCAGTAGCGCTAGAACCCAATACATCGTTGATGCATTGGTAGAGGATATCAACTTGCCGGCGGTGGAGAAGTACGCCAAGGGCAGAACCACCTTTGACTCTGAAGTACCGCTGCATGAGACCGTTGAGGAGATCGCGCTCAACCTGATCCCGTTACGGTCAGCCATTGTTAATTTTACCAATGGCAATATTGGTGGGGGCGTTGTCGATCTTGCCTTCGATATCTTTGGTTTCGCCGTCGGCTTGGGAGCCGCGGCAAAAGGCGCGAAAGTCGCGGCGGCCGGCGCATCGACAGTTGCCAAGGTTGGTCAGGTCGCCAAGATTATAGGGCGCGCGACTGTGGGCGCACTCAATCCATTGGACGGGGTTGCCGACCTGGTTCGCGGCGTGGCGAACGGCCTGCATCAAGGCGTCAGCACAGCGATCAAGGGGGTCAAACATCTGCGCGGCTCTTACCGAGGTGTCGATCTACTTGAATTGGCGAAAAAAACCGATGTCGCCGAAGGCACACTCAAAACAGCTAATGGCACACGCGAAAGCAAAGCGCTGGGCAAATTCGATGAGGCGACCAATAAGTGGTACGCCTACGATCCGCTCACGAAGCAGGCATACGGCAGGCCGTTGGACAACTTCAGCGTCGACACGCCGAGGTTGAATGACCCCAATAGCCTGCACTCGATCGGCAGTAATGATGTGGTGAAGACCGCCAGTCAGCAGCACGGCGTGGCAGCAACCGGCACATTCACCGTGGGGCAAGAGACGGTCGAAGGTAACGTGGTTTTGTTTCAAGGTAATTGGCATCGCTACGACGCGATCAATAAACGTGCCTTCGGCTCGCCGCTGACGGATTTCAAACCGAGCCGGGTCGCGGCCAATGGTGATGTGAGGTCGATGGACGCCGATTTGTTGGGCTATGAGGTCAAGTACATTGCGCCCCAAGAGTTATCGACAAAAGGCTTACAGTCCAATGTGTACGTGGGTCGCAGTAAAAAAGAATATGTAAAAATCGATGGTAAGTTTTATGAGTCACACCTCAAGGATGGCCAGCGAGTTATCCGGCATCCGGCGCGCACGGGGCCTGACCTACCGGTCAGGGATCTGGGGCTTTCCGGATGGGAACCGCTCTCCAGAACCGACCGCCTCCTGGGGGGCGCGGGCGGCAACCCCTGGAACCCCGGAGAAAATACCTACTTAATCCCGCTGGACGATATCCACCTGACGGGAAACCCGACACGCCCCTATTCGCTGAACCACAAGGGCGTAGAACATGATGTCACCTTCAACATCTATGCCGGTACGTGGAAATCCAGCAACCTCAAACCAGCAAGCGGTGCCCCAGACCAGGATTACTTCTGGAGGAGTGGCAAAGGAAAATGGCAACGGGGAACGCTTAGTGAGTTTAAACACGCAAAAAAAGTCGATGCCCGCGCGTTTAAATATGTTGATGTTTCCCCTCCGACAATTTTACGGGTTCCAAAAGATGCTCACCCTATCCCCAAACAGATTCACTATTTTTGGGCTGGCAGTGACATTCCGCCGAACCTGATAGAAAACATCGCCAACAACTCCGCCAATGCACCTGGGTATAAATCCATTATCCATGTAGATGCGGACAGCCCGGCGATGTTTGAAAAAATAAAAAGCAAATTGCACACTCAAGCGCCTGGCCTAAGCGTCATGAATCTGCAGGAGGACGATTTTTTCAAACAATTGAAAGACACTGAAATGTACAACTATTTTCGACAGGGGCAAGGTAAAAATCTCGCCGCCACTTCGGATGTCGCCCGTTACCCACTGATGAATAAATACGGAGGCATTTACCTCGACACCGATGATGCGATTCCAGTCAATATTGGCGCTACCGCATTGAAGGCGGGCTCCAGCGACATTCTGCTTAACAGACCCGTCGCCCATACTATTACGGACTACAAACCCTTCTACAACACCAGTAACTTTGCGACGCAGCCTGGCAATCCGGTTATTAACGATATGATCGCGGAGATGAACAAGCGATTTTCCGCTAACAAAGCTTACTTTGAAAGCAACCGCCCCACCGTCACCAGAGGGCCCGGAGGGGAAATCCAATACACCTCTGAATTTCGCACCTACGAAAGTAAGATTTTCGAGACGGTAGGCCCAACAATGTTTGATGACGTGCTCCAGTCAAAAAGACCTGACATGTACCATCTGGGCCTCGATGGGTTGGCTAAAGAATCGAAGATTGTCGACGGTAAGCTGGTCTCATCCGGACCGATAGTCGATATTGAACGTGAAGCGCGCCAATATTATGCGAGCAAGGGTATTACTCCGCCGGACCTGCTGGGTAATCAGATAAAAAAAATGAAGGAGCACTACCTATCACTTCTTCACCAACTCCAGATAAAGATTGGTGCCGAACACTCCTGGATAGGAACATGATCAACTAATGCTCATACCGGCAGCCGGCCAACGCTGGCAAAGTATGAACAATCAGTCTTGATGTTCACCGCTGCCAGGGTCCGCGGCGTCATCCGGTTCCTTGAGCGGCACTTCTGCATCATCCATCAGCGACCCCGGGTCTTCGTTGCCGGGGTCGTTGAGGTCTTCTTCCGAATCTTTTGACATGACCGTCTCCTCTGATCGCCTTGACATAGCGTAGCTCTTTTGAAGAACGCGGCCTGCGTCAAGATGAGGCCCTGCGCGGGTCGTTAAAGTTCCGATGAATCCCTGGCCGGGCATTCAGAGACGTTCAAGTTCGCGTATGCACCGTTGTAGTGCGCGCGCCGTTCCCTGGTGGCGAGCAAACGCGCTCGCCACAAGGGAATAGAGACGCTTTGCCGGTTTCGGCACAGGCATTGCTTAATCCATTCATCGTTCACCCGCCATGCCCGGATACAGGAGCATTCGTTACCCCCCGACCCAGAGCCGACCCCATAAGAAAGTAAGGACCTGGCCCGATGGCACCCTGCGCCACGGGCTCATAAAAAATGCGTTTTTCAAAGCGGCAGTGCCCCCCGCGCTTCCCTCGGCACTGACAAGGTACTGGAATGGCTCGATCTTTCTTTGATGAAATGAATGACGCACACGGTGTATGCCGCGCGCACTATCAGGAATTCTCCCGCTGGCTGGCCAATACGCCGCCAGAACTGCTGGACCAGCGTCGCCGCGAAGCCGACCTGTTGTTCCACCGCGCCGGGATCACCTTCACTTTGTATGGCGACGAGCAGGACACCGAGCGCCTGATCCCCTTCGACATCATCCCGCGCAGCATCCCTGCCAGTGAATGGAGCATCATCGAGCGTGGCTGTATCCAGCGCGTCACTGCGCTGAACATGTTCCTTGCCGATATCTACCACGACCAGCGCATCATCAAGGCCGGGATCGTTCCGGCGGACCAGGTGCTGGGCAACGAGGGTTACCAGAAGGCGATGGTCGGCCTCGACCTGCACCGCGACATCTACTCGCATATTTCCGGGGTGGACCTGGTGCGCGATGGCGACGGCACCTACTACGTGCTCGAAGACAACCTGCGCACGCCCAGCGGTGTGAGCTATATGCTCGAAGACCGCAAGATGATGATGCGCCTGTTCCCCGAAGTGTTCGCCAAACAGCGCATCGCGCCAGTGGACCACTACCCCAACCTGCTGCTCAAAACCCTGAAAAGCGCCAGCCGCCTGGACAACCCCAATGTGGTGGTGCTGACGCCGGGGCGCTTTAACAGCGCATTTTTCGAGCATGCGTTCCTGGCCCGGGAAATGGGCGTGGAGTTGGTGGAAGGCGCCGACCTGTTCGTGCAGGATCTCAAGGTGTTCATGCGTACCACCGACGGCCCCAAGGCCGTGGATGTGATCTACCGCCGTATCGACGACGCGTTCCTCGACCCGCTGGCGTTCAACCCGGAATCGATGCTCGGCGTGCCCGGCCTGGTCGCGGCCTACTGCGCCGGCAACGTGGTGCTGGCCAACGCCATCGGCACCGGCGTCGCGGACGACAAGTCGATCTACCCCTACGTGCCGGAAATGATCCGCTTCTACCTGGACGAAGAACCGGTCCTGCAAAACGTGCCGACGTTTCAGTGCCGCAAGCCGGATGAGCTGTCCCATGTGCTGGCCCACCTGCCGGAACTGGTGGTCAAGGAAACCCAGGGCTCCGGCGGCTATGGCATGTTGGTCGGCCCCGCTTCCACGGCGGCGGAGATCGAGGACTTCCGCCAACGCATCAAGGCGCGTCCCCACGCCTATATCGCCCAACCGACCCTGAGCCTGTCCACCTGCCCGACATTTGTCGAAAACGGCATCGCCCCCCGGCATATCGACCTGCGCCCGTTCGTGCTGTCGGGCAAGGAGACCCGCCTGGTGCCCGGTGGCCTCACGCGCGTGGCGTTGCGCGAAGGGTCGTTGATCGTCAACTCGTCGCAAGGCGGCGGAACCAAGGACACCTGGGTGGTGGAGGGCTGAGTATGTTGAGTAGAACCGCCGCAGACCTGTACTGGATGTCCCGTTACCTGGAGCGTGCCGAGAACCTGGCGCGCATGCTCGAGGTCAGTTATTCGCTGTCATTGATGCCCCAGGCCGGGCGCAGCGATGGCCTGGACGAACTGGCGATGTCGCTGCTCAGCAGCGGCACCCTGGACAGCTACCTGGAGCGCCACGGCCAACTGGATGCCGAGCGCATGCTGCACTTCTTCGCCCTCGACGAAGAAAACCCGGCCAGCATCTACAACTGCCTGCGCGCCGCACGGGGCAACGCCCATGCCGTGCGCGGGCGCATCACCGCCGACATGTGGGAAAACCTCAACGCCACCTGGCTGGAAATGCGCAGCATCGCCGCCGGCGGGCTGGCGCGCCATGGCATCAGCCACTTCTGCGATTGGGTCAAACAGCGTTCGCACCTGTTTCGCGGGGCGACGTCCGGCACCATCATGCGCAATGACGCCTACCGGTTCATTCGCCTGGGCACCTTCGTCGAGCGCGCCGACAACACCTTACGCCTGCTGGATGCGCGCTACGAGATGTTCGGCGAGGAATCGGAGGAAGTCAGCGACTTGTCAGCACGCGGTTATTACCAGTGGAGCGCCCTGCTCCGCGCCCTGTCGTCATTCGAGGCGTACACGGAGCTGTATCCGAATGCGCTGAATGCACGCTCGGTCTCGGAGTTGCTGCTGTTGCGCAGTGATGTGCCGCGTTCGTTGCATGCCTGTATCGAGGAACTGAGCCACATTCTGGCGGACTTGCCAGGCAGTTATGGGCGCACCGCACAGCGCTTGGCCGCCGAGTTCGAAGCGCGGCTGCGCTATACCGGGATCGATGAAATCCTCGAAGCAGGCTTGCACAGCCGCCTGACGGAATTCATCGACACGGTACGCGAATTGGCGCGGGCGATTCACCACTCGTACCTGGAGGTGGTTTAGACACCGAGGGGCGCGTGCTTTCGCTCGCGGTATTCCCGCGGGGAGCAGTTCATCAGGCGCTTGAAGGCACTGCTGAACGCGCTGTCCGACTGATACCCGAGTGACTGGCCGATACAGGAAACACTCCTGGCAGACGTGTTCAAGGCCTGTAACGCCAGGTGCATGCGCCAGCGCGTCAGATACTCCTGGGGCGCCATTCCGACCCGCTGCTTGAAGTGCAGGGCAAAAGTCGACCGGGACTGGCTCGCGACACCGGCCATGTCGCTCAAGGTCCAGCGGCGTGCCGGCGCGGCGTGTATTTGCTGCAGCACCGGCGCCAACCGCGGATCGTTCAACGCCGCCAACCAACCGGTGGTAGTGGCGCCCATGGATGACTGATAGAGGCGCAGGATCTGCACCAACATCATTTGCGCCAGATGCTCGGTCATCAACGCCGCGCCTTGCATCGGGCTGGCATATTCCCGAGCCAGGCGATCCAGACACCAGCGCAAAACGCTGGCCTGCTCGGACCTCGCACTGATACGCACCACCGGCGGCAACCCCTCCAGCAATAGACGGGCGTCGTCACCGTAGCTAAAGCGCCCGCCTATCAGGAACAGATCCACAGTCTCACCCAGGCGAGCGATCCCCCCCACAGCGTCACGGTACACCGCGCGCGCGTCAACGCCCTCCAGTGCAAGGTTGCTGGACAACCTCCAGGGACGGTTCTGCGTCAACAAAAAGCAATCGCCCTCGCTCAAGGGCATCGGTACGGGCATGCCCTCGACTTCCAGCCAACACTTTCCCTCCACCACGGCATTGAACTTGATGCCCTCCGGCGGTGGAAAATCCAGGGCCCAATCACCGCCAGCCTTGAGGCCGGCGAAATAGGACCGATGACTCTTTAACAGCGCCACCACGTCGGACAGGGTATCCATAAAAAAACTCCGGACGATCGCGACAGAAATACGGACTTTATGGCGTTTCGCGTCCGGCATCCAGGGGAGAACATAACGGCTCCCCCTGGAGAATTCCCTATGATCAATAAACAACGCCCTATCGAGAGCGGATTCGACGGCACGACAACCGCTATGCAAGCGTTGGCGGGTAAAGATTTGCACGGTATGACTGCCATCGTCACCGGTGGTTATTCAGGCATTGGCCTGGAAGCCGTTTTAGTCGCTATCGCCCACCACCGAGGCAACAGCTGCCGCACCCGCGCTTCGCCGAACCGGTCATCGATCAACATCACCACGCCTTGGTCCTGCTGGCTGCGGATCACCCGCCCCGCTGCCTGCACGACTTTCTGAATGCCCGGGTACAAGTAGGTGTAGTCGTAGCCGGAGCCGAAGATCACGCCCATGCGCTGCTTCATCTGTTCGTTGACCGGGTTCAGTTGCGGCAGCCCCAGGGTCGCGATGAACGCGCCGATCAAGCGCGCACCGGGCAGGTCGATGCCTTCGCCAAACGCGCCGCCCAGCACCGCAAAACCGACGCCCTGGCTGTGTTCGGTGAACTGTTCGAGAAACGCCCGGCGCTCGGCTTCGGCCATGCCGCGAGACTGCTGCCACAGTGCGATGTGCGGGTGTCGCTCGGCGAGTAACAGCGCCACTTGTTGCAGATAATCGAAACTGCTGAAGAACGCCAGGTAATTACCCGGTTGGTGAGCGAACTGCTTGGCAATCAATTCAACGATGGGCTCCAGCGAGGCCTGGCGATGCACGAACCGGGTGGAGACCTCATCGACAATCCGCACCCGCAACTGCGCGGCATTGAACGGTGATTCCACGTCGACCCAGGCAGTGTCCGCCGGCAGGCCCAGCAGGTCGGCGTAGTAATGGCGCGGGCTGAGTGTGGCGGAAAACAACACGCTGCTGCGCGCCGCCGTCAATCGCGGGCGGATGAATTCGGCGGGCACCACATTGCGCAGGCACAAGGTGGAACTGCTGCGCTTGCCGCGCAACTGACGCAGGCTGATATCAAAGATGAAATGTTCGTTGAACAGCTCGGCGACCTTGGCAAATTGCAGTGCCTCAAAATAGAACGCCTGCAGATCGCCGTTGAGTGCCTCGGGGTGGTCGTTGAAATAGTCGCCCATGGCGCTGGCGCAAAGGCTCAGGGCCTGGAGCATTTTGTCGGGTCTGGCCGCGTAGGCCTGATACGGCGCGAGTTGGTCCTTGTGCAACGCGTTCCACTCACGATTCAAGCGCTGCAAGGGTTTCTTCAACGGCTCCGGCGCCGTATCGCGCACGGTCTTGAGGGTGTACTGATCAAGGCTGGCGCTGTACATCGAACGTGCGCGCTCCACCAGGTTATGGGCTTCGTCCACCAGCACCGCGACGCGCCACTGGTTGAGTTGGGCCAGCCCGAACAACAGCGCGCCAAAGTCGAAATAGTAGTTGTAGTCGGCGACCACCAGGTCGCTCCAGCGCGCCATTTCCTGGCTCAGGTAATACGGACAGAGGCCGTGCTCCAGGGCGACCTCGCGCAAGTTGCGTTGGTCGAGCAGGCGCACCTTGGCGGCCGCGATACGCGCGGCGGGCAAACGGTCGTAGAAACCCTTGGCCAGCGGGCAGGATTCGCCGTGGCAGGCCTTGTCCAGGTGTTCGCAGGCCTTGTCCCGCGCCACCAGCTCCAGCACGCGCAGCGGCAGCTCGGGACTGCTGGCGTACAGCATTTGCGCGGCGTCGAGGGCCAGCTTGCGGCCCGGGGTCTTGGCGGTGAGGAACAACACCTTGTCCAGTTGCTGGGGCGCCAAGGCCTTGAGCATAGGAAAGATCGTGCCGACGGTTTTGCCGATGCCGGTGGGCGCCTGGGCCATCAGGCAGCGGCCGGTGCTGACGGCCTTGTACACCGACTCTGCGAGGTTGCGCTGGCCGGGGCGAAAGGCGCTGTGGGGGAACGCCAGGGCCTGTGCGGCGCGGTTGCGGGCGTCGCGGTGCTGCATCTCCTGGCGGGCCCAGCCGAGAAACAACGCGCATTGCCGGTTGAAGAAGCGTTGCAGATCGGCGGCCGCAAAGCGCTGGTTCAGCAAGGTTTCGCCCTCGCCGACGATATCGAAATACACCAGCGCCAAATCGATATGCGCAAGCCCGAGCTTCTGGCACATCAACCAGCCGTAGACCTTGACCTGGGCCCAATGCAATTGCCGATGGTTGGCGGGCTGCGCGTCGAGGTCGCCGCGATAGGTCTTCACCTCTTCGAGGCGGTTGCTGTCCGGGTCGTAGCCGTCCGCCCTGCCCCGCACCTTGAGTTCCTCGTACTCGCCCTCCAGGGCCACTTCGTTCTGGTAGTGCGCGCTGCGCCGCGAGGCGACCGTGCGATGGCCGGCGATGCCTTCCTGGGCGCTGGGCGACGGGGTAAAACGCAGGTCGAGGTCGCCGACCTTGGCCGTGAACTCACACAGTGCGCGCACCGCCACGGTGTAGCTCAAGCGGACTGCGCCCAGCGCACATAGCAGACGGTGACCGGCATCTGGTACTCGCCACAGAACTCCAGCCAGCGCAGTTGGTTGTCTTGCAGGCGATCGCCGGGGCCTTTGACTTCGATCATGCGGTAGGTTTTCTGCGCGGGCCAGAACTGGATCAGGTCCGGCATACCCGCGCGGTTGGCGCGGATATCCAGCAGCAGCCGCTCGAACCAGCAACGCAAGTGTTCGGCGGGCAAGCATGCCAAGGCCTGCTCCAATAGTTCTTCACTGAGCAGATTCCAGAAGACAAAGGGTGACTGGATGCCCCACTTGTCCACGTACCGTTGGCGGATGGTGTGTTTGTAGCGGTCATCCCGCAGTTGCTCGAGACAGGCGGCAAACAGTGACGCACGACGCTGATGGAAGTCTTCGCTGTGCAAATCCGCCGGCCCGCGCTGGAACGGGTGGAAAAATGCCCCCGGCAGCGGCGCGAAGATCGCCTCCCAGCACAGCAGGCCGAACAGCGAATTGATCAGGCCGTTTTCGACGTAGTACACCGGCGCATCGGGCTCGCTCAGATGGGCCTGCACGCAATACTCCACCGCCATCGAGAGCGGCGGCGGCGGGAGCGCCAGGTCCAGGCGCGTGACGTCCCGAGGCTTGGCCTTGGGCACGGCTGGCGCGCCCAGCTTGCGCCGCAGGCGCGGCAACACTCGCAGCAGGTGTTGCTGCTCGGCGGGGCTTTCCGGGGCCTCGTGGGCGGCACATGCCAGGGCCATCGCCTGGGCGTAGTCTTCCTGGCGCTCCAGCACGCGAATCAAGCGTGCGCGCGCGCCGGGATAAGCACAGGCCCGGTAGATCTGCTCGGCCAACGCCAACTCGGCACTGCGCTCGCAAGACTGGCCGACCTGGAACAACAGCTTGGCCCGGCGTTTTTCCAGCCAGGGGTTGTCGGTCTGCAACGTGGCGATCTGCGCCAGCACGCTGTCCAGCGCCTGCGCGGACTCAAAGGCTTGCTGGCACTGATGCAGGAACAGAAACCCCAGCACGTCATCGCGGCTGCGCAAACCGCGGGACTGCGCGCAAAACTCGACTTTTTCGTAGGTGTAGATGCCCAGGTCCGCCAGCACGAACTCCGACCAGTCCTGATACAGGTTGCCGAAGAACATCAAGCGCAAGCGATCACACAAGTCCATCACGGTGACGCTGTAGAGCACGTCATCCAGCTCGGGGCACCAGTGGGCAAAGCAGCGGCGCTCATCGAACTGCGGCGCCAGTTGCTCGAGCCAATCGGCCTTTTTGCCCTTGGGCTGCTCGATCCACGGCTGGAACGCGCCCAGCAACTCGCCCTTTTGCAGCAACCCGAACAGTTCGTCAAAGCCCAGCAGGCACTGATCATCCACCCAACCCAAAGCCTTCAGCGGGCGCGCTGCCGCATGAGCGCAGCCGATCTCCGGGTAATTGAGCTTGCCCGCTCGAAAATGCACGCCCTTGCGCATCACCAGACGTACCAGTAATGCCTGGGACGCCTGCGGCAACCTGTCGAATTGCTGAATGAAATGCGCTTCTTCAGCATCGAGCAGATCGGCATAGCGTTGTGCCAGCCAATCCAGCACCTGACGGAAGTTATGCAGGTAATACAGGGGATTTTCGAGGGGTTCGGGCATGGTCCGCAGCGATTAAATACTGGTTATGCATACAGAGTGCCGTCGCTGACGCGTTGTTGCAATCGGTAATAGATAAATGGCGCACGCAACTTTTTGCGTAAAAGTGATCAGATAGGGGAATTGATGGCGTAACATTTATGGCCCGCAGCCTCAGGCCGCGGGACTTTTCAGGGTTAAGGTAAGGGTTATGAACATGAAGAATTTGGGTCTGCCACTGGTTGCACTCACTTTTCTGGTATTGGCCGGTTGCGCGACGCAAACCGTAGTGACATTGCAGAACGGCACGCAGTATTTAACCAAAGACACGCCGAAGACCAAGACCGCCGACGGCTTCTATGAATTCACCGACATCGCCGGCAAGCGCATCCGCGTCAGGGCCGATGATGTGGCCACGGTTCGCAAGGAAGACTGATCCCTCCCGGCATCCCTCATCAAACATGTGGGAGCCCGCTTGCTCCCACCGTTTGAACCGCGTACCAACGCGGTTTCAACCGATCACGACGCCCTCCCCCGACCAGTTGCTCACCCCCACCAACGTCACCGAATCCGCGCCAAAACTGATCACCGTATCGCCGCCCACCGCCTTGGCGTGCTCGCGATAATCCAGGCTGCCCTGCACATCCGTGAACACCAGTTTGTCGCTCGATTGATAGCCGATCACCCGATCCTGGCCAAACGGCCCGCTGAACAGAAAGGTGTTATGGCCACTGTTGTCGCGAAGGGTGTCGTTGCCCTTGCCGCCTTCGATGAAGTCCGCGCCCTTGCCGCCCTGGATCAGGTCATTACCGTCGCTGCCGATGATGAAGGTGTTGCCCTTGTGCGGCTCGGCATTGCGGTTGAGGTCCTGCACCCAGGTGGTAGCCCGCGCCGGGTCGGACAGGTTGGCGACGATCACCGTCGAGTCCCGGTTCATCTGGTCGTAGAACCCGGATTCGAGCACGCGGGTCATGCCGTCGCCATAGCCACTGGGCAAATGCGACACCCAGGTCGGCAGGTTGGCGATGGAAAACGGCAGCACGTTCCACAGCGTCGAGGCGTAGTGATCGTTGAAGCTGACGATGTTGTCGGTGGTCGATTCATGGGGTTTGTCATGCACGCCCAGGGACGACAGGTTGAAGGATGAACCGTCCAGCGCACGGAATACCGGGTCGTTTTCATAGCCGATGTTCAACACCTTGTCGCCAGCGCTCTGGGTCGGCGACGCGTAGGCCACATAGTTGGCGTCCTTGTAGAACCCCGACCATCGCTGGTCGCTCAACTCCGCCAGGCTGTTGACCGCCAGCCCGCCGAGGCTGTGGCCGCTGACCAGCACGTCGGAACCGCTCAGGCCATGGGCACCGGCATACTCGGCAACCGCCTTGAGCAAACCGCCGAAGGCTTCGCCGGCGTAGTTCTTCGCGTAATCCCTGGGGCCCAGGGCGGCGAGCAGATCGCTGAGCAGATCACCGATGGAATCGCTGATCAGGCTTTCCCGCGGCCCCGACGTGCCGCGAAAGCCGATGCCGATTTCGAGCAGGCGGCCGGCGTCATCGTACTTGCCCAGCACTTCGGCCTGCGCGGTGGTGTAGCCAGCCTTTTCACCGAAAAACGTGCCCCTGGCGTCAACCTTGCCGACGTAACCCAGGGTGCTCGCGCTGAGCGGCGTCCATCCGGCGTGTTGCAGCGCTTCCAGGGCGGCCTTTTCCGAATCGGGATTCCACGGGATACCGGGGATCACGCCTTGGGAGTCGGCACCGCCGAGCAATGCGCCGACCAGCGTCGCCGGCAGGCCAACGCCCAAGCCGTGGTGCTGATAGCCCACCGCAAAGCCGTTATCCAGGTTGTGGTAGGTATACAGCGTGATCGCCATTGCATCGGCGAACAGCGCCTTGGAACCCTCGGTGCCAAGGTTTTTATAATCAAAGATTCCCATCGGTAGTGCCTCTCTGTTGTTGGAGTTGTCGAGAAAGCGCAATGACGTCCCAGGTGCTGCTACGGCTGCTTGCCCACCGACCCAAAGGCCTCATCGACTTGCGCCAGGTCGGTATCGCGCAGGTTGCCGGCGTAGTAGTGCAATTTGGTCCAGGCCATCAGGTAGTCATAACGCGCCTGGGCCAGGTCGCGCCGGGTGCTGTAGAGCTGCTGCTCGGCGTTGAGCGCATCGAGGTTGACCCGCTCGCCGCCGAGGACGCTTTGCCGGGTCGACACCACCAGCGCCTCGGCCGAGGTCAGGGCTTTCTGGTAGGCCCGCAGCTTGCTCACGCCCGACAGGCAGGCGCTGAACTGGCGACGCAGTTCGATCAGGGTTTCGCGGGTCTTGCCTTCCAGCTCGTATTCGGCCTGCTCCATGGCACGGCTGGCCTGGCGCGTGGAGGCGGAGACAGCGCCACCGGCATACAACGGCAGGCTGACTTCGACGCCGATGGTGTTGGTGTCGTAGCGCTGGTTGTAGGTGTTGCCGCTGTCGGATTCCTGCTGGCGCGAACTGGCATACGCGGTGATCTTCGGCAGGTGCCCGGCACGGTTGCGCTCCACTTCATAACGCGCCACTTCCAGGGCCTGGCGTTGCGAGGCCAGCGTCGGGTTGTTGCTGATCGCCAGCGCGTGCCAGGTGTCGTAGTTGGCCGGCGTCAGGCTGAAGGCGGCGAAGCGCTGATTGAGCGGCGCGAGGTCGTGGATGTTGACGCTCTGCACGCCGATCAACGCGCCCAACGCTCTTAACGAGGCGTCCTGTTCATCCAGCGCCTGGATTTCTTCGGCGGTGGCCAGCTCATAGCGCGATTCAGCTTCAAGGATGTCGGTGCGCGTGCCCTCGCCCTGCTGGAAGAGGTGCTGGTTCTGCTGAAACTGCTGCTCGAAGGCGTTTTTCTTGGCGCGGGCGATCTCGATCTGGTCTTGGGCGAACAACGCTTGGGTGTAATAGCTCAACACCCGCACCAACAGCGCCTGGCTCTTGTCGCGAAAACTTTCATCGGCAAACAGCGCCTGGGCCACACCCTTGCGGTAGTTGGCATAGGCTTCGTAGTCGAACAGCGGCTGCTGCAGGCTGAAGGTCGAGCCGTAGCTGTTGTAATTGCGCGCGTCGCGATAGCTGCCGCCACGCCCGTCAGGCAGGTGCGCTTCGGAATTGTTGCGCCCCTTGTTGTAGTTGTAGGACAGCCGCGGCAGCAACCCGGCGCGGCCGATGGTGCGGTTTTCCAGGCCGGCGTCGCGTTCCTTGAGCGCGCCGAGGAACACCGGATCGTTGCGCAGAGCCTGCTCGTACACATCGAACGGGCCCATGGCGGCCTGGGCAGGCGCACAGCTCAACAGCACGGCAATGAACAGCGGTTTCATGTTCATTCCTCGGTCAACGCAGAGCCGGCGCGGTCGAGCAGCGGCTTGAACAGGTAATTGAGCAACGAGCGCTCGCCGGTACGCACGAACATCTCGGCGGGCATGCCCGGCTTGATCACCAGGCCGTGGAGTGTTTCCAGCGCGGCCTCGCTGACGCTGGTGCGCAGCACGTAGTACGGCGCGCCGGTCTTTTCGTCGAGCAGTTGGTCGGCGGAAATCAGGCTGACCTGTCCCGGCACACGCGGGGTACGGCTCTGGTTGAACGCGGTGAACAGGATATCGACCGGCAGGTGGGTGCCGACCTTGTCCACCAGGTGGACCGGCAAATGCCCCTCGACTTCCAGCCGCGTGCCCTGCGGCACGATCTCCAGCAAGGTCTCCCCGGCACGCACCACCGCGCCTTCGGTGTGGACGCCGAGGTTGACCGCAATGCCATCGGCCGGCGCGTTGATTTCGCTGTGTTGCAGGTCGAACCCGGCGGACGTGAGTTGCTGCTCCAGGGTCAGGCTGCGCAGTTGCGCGTCGGCCAGTTGGCTGCGCACTTCCTTCTGGTATTCGTCGCTGTGCTGCTGCAGTTTGAGCCGCGATTCGAGGATGCCCTGCTCCACTCGGCCGCTTTCGCCGGTGTTCTGCGCCAGGTCCTGTTGCACCTGGGACAACTGGCGCTGGTACTCCATCAAGCGGTTGCGCGGGATGTAGCCATTGTCGGCCAGGGGCTGCAGATTGCTCAGTTGATCGCGCAGGGATTGAGCCTGGGCGCTCAGGTCGCTGCGTGCGCGGCGCATGCCATTGAGCTGCGCCGTGGCGCCGTCGATATTCGCGCGAATCCCCGCCTGTTCACGGGCAAAGGCTTCGCGGCGGCTGCTGAACAGTTGGCGCTGGCCTTCGAGCACCAAGGCCAGCGCGGGGTCCGGGGCGGTGCTGAGTTCGGCGGGAAACACGATGGCCGCGCGATTGTCGCGCTCGCTCTGCCAGCGCGCCACACTGGCCCAGGCCAGGCGGTACTGCGCTTGCAGCGATTGCACATCGGCCTGGTTCTGGGTCTGGTCGAGACGAAACAGCGGCTGCCCCTGTTTGACCGTCTCACCTTCGCGCACCAGGATCCGGCTGACCACGCCGGGGCTGAAGGTCTGCACGGCCTTGCGCTTGCCCGAGACCACCACGGTGCCCTGCACCGGAATGCCCTGGTCCAGCGGCGCCAGGCTGGCCCAGAGGAAAAACCCACCGGCGCCGACCACCGTCAGCCACCAGCCCAGACGCACGAAAAAAGCGGCGTCGCGTTGTTCCACAGTGAGCATGCTCATGCGCCTGGATTCCTTGCGGTTTGATACTGACGACTGAAACTGACGCCGGTTTTTTCCTGCGTCGCCGCCTGCTGGCCGGACAACGCGCGCAGCACGTCCTGGCTCGGCCCAAACGCTTGCAGGTGGCCTTCGTTGAGCACCAGCAACTTGTCGGCCTGGGCCAGGGCCGAAGAGCGGTGGGTGACGAGAATCACGCTGCTGCCCTGGGCCTTCAGCTGCCCGATGGCGCTGGCCAGCGCGGCTTCACCGACGGTGTCGAGGTTGGAGTTGGGTTCGTCCAGCACAACCAGCCGCGGCCCGCCATACAGCGCACGCGCCAGGGCCACCCGTTGCTTCTGGCCGCCGGACAGGCCGCCGCCGTTGTCGCCCAACACGGTGTCGTAGCCTTGCGGCAGGCGCAGAATCAATTCATGCACCCCGGCCTGTTGCGCCGCCTGGACCACCTGCGCCGGGTCGGCATCGCGAAAGCGCGCAATGTTGTCGGCGATGCTGCCGCTGAACAATTCGATGTCCTGGGGCAGGTAACCGATGTGCGGGCCAAGATCGTCACGGTCCCAGCGATGGATATCCGCGCCATCCAGGCGCACGGTGCCGGCCAGGGTTGGCCAAACGCCCACCAGCACCCGCGCCAGCGTGGACTTGCCGGACCCCGACGCGCCCAGCACCCCCAGCACCTCGCCAGCGCCCAGGTGGAAGCTGACCTGATGCAGCGTCGCCAAGCGTCGACCCGGCGGGCCGGCGCTGACCTGCTCGAAACTCACCTGACCCTTGGGGGCGGGCAAGGCCATCGGCTCGACGTCCGGCGCAAATTCGCGCAGCAGTTGGTCAAGCCGCTGATAAGCCAGCTTGGCCGAACTCCACTGCTTCCACACGGCAATCAACTGATCGATCGGGCTGAGCACCCGCCCCATCAGGATCGAACCGGCGATCATCATCCCGGCGGTCATCTCGCCCTTGATCACTAAGAATGCGCCCAGGCCGAGCACCAACGATTGCAGGCACAGGCGCAGGGATTTGCTCAGCGCGGTGATCACCGAGCCGGTGTCGCTGGCCGCGTTCTGCAAGCCCAGGAACTGCGAATGCACGGCAAACCAGCGCTGGCGCAATGCGCCGAGCATGCCCATGGCCTGGATGGTTTCGGCGTTGTGCAAATGGCTGGTGGCCAGTTGGCTGGATTGCTGGGAGTAACCGCCAGCCTCAGCCAGGGGCTTGTTGGTCAGGTATTCATTGAGGCAGGCCAGGCCGATCAGCAGCAAGGCCCCCGCCGTGGCCAGCACGCCCAGCCACACGCTGAACAGGAAAATCACCAACAGATAGATCGGAAACCACGGGGCATCAAAAAACGCGAACAGCGCCGGCCCGGTGATGAACTGGCGGAGATGGGTCAAATCTGCCAGGGACTGCCCGGCATGCCCCTGGCCGCGTTGCAGGTTGCGTTCGAAGGCGGCTTTATACACGCGCAAGTTGAAGCGCCGTTCCAACTGGCTGCCGATGCGGATCACGATAAAACTGCGGATGACTTCCAGGCTGCCGATAAAGGCGAAGAAACCGACGACCATCAGCGTCAACATCACCAGAGTGGTTTCATTCTGGGAGGACAGCACGCGGTCATACACTTGCAGCATATAAATGGACGGCACCAGCATCAGCAGGTTAATTAATGCAGTGAAACAGCCAACGCTGATCAAAATACTTTTATATTCACCCAGCGCCTTGAATAAAGGCGCAACAACAGGGGGCTTCGCCATGGTGTTTGATCTTCCTTGAACCCAATGACCGGCAATAGTTGCCCCAGCCCCTGAATAAGCGGCGGCCAACTATTAAATTCGAGTTATAGCGTTATAACTAAGGTATTCGTTGCAATGTCACGATATCGCCAGATGGCGTGCGCGCCTGGTATTCGCCGTCGCGCTGACGATTCAAGTGGGTAATCCCGGAACCTTCGGCATTCATCAACCAGATCCCGTCCGGCGTCGGCGACCATGTCAGGGGCTTGTCTCCCAGCCATTGCTCGACGCAGGCCACATCGCCCCCCACGGCGGTGGCTTGCTCCAGCAAATCCAGGGCACAGACCTGATCCTGTCGGTGCAGTTGCCAATGTCCGGCCAACTGCGCGGTGGTGGGTAAAACGAGACTGCTAGCCATTGCGTGGGCTCCTGCCGACACGAACAACACCTGTAGGACACAGGCGATCAAATGCACAAAACGCGGCATGTGTATGCCCCTCCTGGAAGCGCGGCGCCACAACGCCGCGCCGGTGCATCAGGCCACGATGTCGCTGACCGCTGCCTGGCCCACGGTGGTGACGAGGAAATCCGCCACGCCGTGCCCGGAGAAGTCCACGGCCAAGGTACCCAGGTGGGTGCCCGAGGCATAGCTCAATACCGCGTCGCCGGCATGCCCGGTGAACGCGTTGACGAAGCTCAGGCCCGCACCTTTGGTGATGCCGCTCAGGTCGATCTTGTCGGCGCCGCTGGTGAAGTCAAAGATCTTGTCCGCCGCACCTGGCTTGGAATCGGAACTGGCACCGAACACAAAGGTGTCGTTGCCGGCGCCGCCCCACAGTTGGTCGGCACCGCCAGCGCCGTAGATGAGGTCGTTGCCGGCCCCGCCCTTGATCAGGTTGGCGGCATTGTTGCCGATGATCAGATCGTTGCCCGCGCCGCCGAAGGCGTTTTCCACGGTGACGCCCTTAGCGATGGACACGTTGCCCACCAGGCCGCCAACGTCGGAGAACGAGGTCTCATTGAGGTTGATCTTCTGGTTCTGGGTGAAACCGGAAAAATCCAGGGTGTCGTTGCCGCCGCCGTCCCAGACCGAAAATACCAGCTTGTCGGCGTTGGCGGTGGCGCTGAGGAAATCACGCCCGGTGTTGGAGTTGAAGCCGTAGGTGGTGTCGCCAGCGCGGGTGGCGTAGTTCGCGCCGTAAAGCTTCTGGATCGCCGCGATATCGTCGATCAACGGCCCGGAGGCATAGGCCTCGACCCCGCCCTTGCTGAAGTTCTGGTTGGTGTTGCTCTCACTCCAGTAACTCATGAGGCTGTAGCCGCGCGTGTCCTGTCCATAGGTCGCGTCGTTGTAGGTCGGATTGCCGTTCCCGGCGTTGTAGTCGCCGGGGTGAGCCAGGCCCAGGCTATGACCGATCTCGTGGGTCAGGGTCTGCCGGCCGTAGTTGTTCAGGTCCGGGGTCTTGTTGGGTGTGTAGCTGCTGTTGGTCAGGTACCACGAGGTGCCGTCGTAGCCAGCGCCGGTGCCGGGCAGGTAGGCGAAGGCCGCCGCGCCGTCCTGGCCGCCGCTGTAGTTGCCGAAGGTCATATGCCCATCGCCGCCGCGGGCCTTCTCGGTGAAGGCAACGTTGGCGACATCCGACCAGGATTGCATGGCCAGCGCGGCCTGGGCTTTCTGCTGGCTGTTGAACTGGCTGAAGCCCGAAATGCCATGCTTGTTCAGCGTGCTCGAGGAGGCCGAGGTCAGAAAGGTGTAGGTCAGGTCGATCTTGCCGTTGCCGTCGACGTCCCGGTACGCGGCGCCGTCGCGCAGCAGCTGGGTGGCGGCCTGGTCAACGGAATAGGAGGGTTTGCCATTGATCGTGAGGTTGCCGCCACGGTCGTACAGATGGCTGAAACTATCGATTTGCGTATACGCAGTGCTGGCTTGCGCGGCAGACACAATAGCCTGGTCTTTTACTTTTGACATAAACGTACTTCCTTGTGTGCAAGTGCATCAGTCTTGGGTCGATAGGAACCCCGCTGGCGAGATCGTCCTATCACTCGCCTCTTTTGAAGGCGTCACGAAACTGACACAACTTGAAATCTTTCGTCTACATCTATTTACGCAGTGAAAACCGACAATCCAGCAACTTAAGCAAGTCGCGTGCAATGTTTGTAGGGGGTTAGTTGCTTTTGTCCGACAAAAAGCGCCGTGCTGTTATTTAAATATTAAATAGCGGTAAAGCCGCTCAACTTGAGCGGCGCACTTGTTTAGATGGATCCAATATATTGTCACGGTGTCATTCGCCGCATTAAAGAGCCAGCATCTTTATAAATACACCGGATTATCGGCAGCTGTTCCAGCCCGTCTCGCGCAATGCCTGCAACAGTGTTTCACCGTCCAGACCCGGCACCCGCACCCCGTCGTCGGTGGTCATGCTCTCACCGGCCAGCATGGCGTTGACGATCGCCTCCTCCACCGCCTCCGCCGCGGCGAGGAACAGCGGGGACATATGATCGTTATTGACCATCTGCACCGCGCTGCTGAACGCCAGGTCCTTGCGCCCATAGTCCGCCGGGGGCAGCGCCTGATTGCCGGTGGCGAAGGCCAGGAACAGGTCGCCGCTGGAATCCTCGGTGCCGCCGCCGGTGCGCGCAATGCCGATGGACGCGCGTTGCGCCAGGCGCCGGCATTGATGGGGCAGCAATGGCGCGTCGGTGGCCAGGATCACCACGATCGAGCCCATGCCCGGCGTGCCCCGCTCGGCGAACGGCGATGGGATCGCCATCAACTGCCGGCCCACCGGGTAGCCGTCGACCCGCAGTTCCTGGCGCTTGCCATGGTTGGCCTGCACCAGCACGCCGACCGTCCAGCCGCCCTGCTCCGCCGGCAACCGGCGCGACGCGGTGCCGATGCCGCCCTTGAATTCATGGCAGATCATCCCGGTGCCGCCGCCCACTGCACCTTCCTGTACCGGACCACTTTCGGCGTGCTCCAGCGCCTCGCGCACATGCGCAGGCTTGACGTGCTGGCCCCAGATATCGTTCAGCAGGCCGTCGTAGGTTTCCATCACCACCGGCATGCACCAGTACACGGCCGGGTCCGCCAGGCGCTCGCGTTCCAGGGCAATCAGGGTGTCGCGCACAATGCCGAGGCTATGGGTGTTGGTGATCGCCAGTGGCGTGGTCAACAGCCCGGCTTCGCTGATCCACTCCAGGCCCGTGGCGTCGCCATTGCCGTTGAGCACGTGATACCCGGCAAAGCACGGCTGCTGCCGCGCCTCGCCGGCACGCGGCTGGACAACTGTGACGCCGGTACACACCTGTTTACCGTCGACGCGGGTCTTGAGCGTGCTGTGGCCGACCCGGACGCCGGGAACATCGGTGATGGCATTCAACGCGCCGGGCGTGCCCAGCCCCAACGTGATGCCCAATTGACGTGCGCGCATAACCACTCCTTACAGTTTCTGATACGCCGGACTCAACCGGCCACTGATGCAATACAGAATCACCGACAGCGCCAGCAAGCCGATGATGACCATGATGTCGCGCACCGAAGCCTCCGCGATCAAGGTCATCAACAGATACCCGGCGCCCAGCACCGCCAGCAATGCCGGCAGCGGCCACAAGGGCATGCGATACGGATGTGCGCGCTCACGCAGCAGCACCCGGCTCATCAGCGCACTCAAGGCCACGATCAGGTACACCAGCATGATCAGCAGCACACTGAACGAGGTGAGGTCCGCCAGGTTGGAGCTGAAACTCAGCAGCGCCGAAGGGATCGCCAGGAACAGCGTCGCCAGCCAGGGCGAATCCCAGCGCGGGTGAATGCGCGTGAACAGTTTGTTGATGGTCGGCGTCCACAGGGCGTCGCGGCCGCTGCTGAATACCACGCGGCCGATCTGGATCACGATGGCGACGATGGCGTTGAATACCGAGAGGAAGATCCCGGCACTGACCAGGCGCGACAAGGTTTCGTTGCCATGGCTGGTCAGCAGGTAGCCGATGGGGTCGGGGCTGCTGATCATCGCACTCAGCGACGGCGCACCGATCAGCAGTGCGGTGATCGGCACCAGTTCGATCACCACCACCAGCCCCAGAGACCACAACACCGCTTTGTGTACGCCCTTGCCGCCGCATTTCATGTCTTCGGCCAGCAGCACCGCCGGCCCGTAGCCATTGAAGGAGAACAGGCCGATGCCGACCGCGCCGATCACCAGGGCCCAGGGCGCCAGGTGCAACATGCCGTTTTCGACGATCTGCGGCTGAAACAACACGCTGACCGGCTGCACCGGATGGCCGAAGCCGAGGAACACGATCACCAGCAAGGCCGCCACTTCCAGCAGCAGGCAAGTGCCGGTGATCCAGGCATTGAGCTTGATATTGAGGATGCCCAGGGCGTAACTGCACACCACAATGACCAGCGCAACGGTCTGGGCATCGAACCGGGTGCCCAGGGCGTTATTCAAGTAGGTCGCCGCGCCCGTGGCCAGTACCGGTGGGATAAACAGCAACATCACCAGTACCGTCAGGAACGTCGCATAGCCCGCCATGCCGCCGAATACCCGCTTGGCATACACATATTCACCGCCAGCGCTGTTGTGGGCGCGGCCCAGTTCGGCGTAGCAAAAGGCGAACATCAGCGCGAGCAAGGCGGCCATGACAAAGGCCAGGAACACGCCGCTGCCGTCCTGTTGAATGGCGAACGGGGCGATCACGAACACCGAACTGGCGGGCGTCACCGCCGAAACGGTAATGGCCACCACATCGAAGACGCTCAGGGTGGGCTTGAGCACGCCGGCAGGCGCGGGGGAAGCACCCATATCGTTATCCTCTGTCGTTGTTTTTTGTGTGAGGCAGAAACGAAAAGTCTGAAAGTCGTGGGATATGTTTCCCACTCAATGATCGCGAAGTTAAAGCCAGAGCTGTTGTCAGCCAATTCCCCTATTGGCGTACTCCCCTTGACGACACCCGGCAAAAGCCGAACCCTTGGCCGATCTTTTGATGAGGGGAACCTGTGACATGAGCCTGTTCAGGGAAGTCGGCATGCATGCGGGGCTGGGGCGCACCCTGTCACAGATCGGCAGCGAGCGATTCTGGAAACAGCTGGTGCTGTTGTTGCACCAATGCCTGCCGTTCGATAACGCCCTGGCGATTTTCTACCCGCTCGACGGCCTGCCCCAGGCCCTGGAGGAATACGACGCCCAGCCCAGCAGCAAACCGGCGTCGATGCTGGTGTACCTCAACGGCCTGTACGTGCTCGACCCGTTTTTCCAGGCCTGTCGCGAAGGGTATGCCAGCGGCGTGTACCGCCTGGAGGAAGTGGCGCCGGACCATTTCCGCCAGAGCGAATACTTCCTCAATTACTTCCACGACAACGTGCTGGAAGACGAGGTGCAATTCATCCTGCAACTACCTGGCGCGGGCACGTTGTCGCTGTCACTGGGCATGCAGCGGCGCTTCAGTGCTGAAGAAACCGGGCTGCTGACCACCTTGGCGGCGTGGGTGCTGCCGTTGATGCAGCAGCATTGGCAGCAAAGCACCCAGCGTGTACCGGCAGCGCAGGCGATGGCCAGCCAGATTCGCGATGCGCTGAGCCATTTCGGCTGCGGCGTGCTCTCGGACCGCGAGCTGGAAGTCGCCCGCCTGGTACTGCGCGGGTTCTCCTCCAAAGCCATGGCCGAGCGCCTGAATATCTCGCCGGACACGGTCAAAGTGCATCGCCGGCATCTGTACGCCAAGCTGGATATTTCTTCGCAGCCGGAGCTGTTTTCGTTGTTTATCCAGTCGTTGGGGCATGACCTGGAAAACCCCTGAAATCCAAATGTGGGAGGGGGCTAGCCCTCTCCCACATCAGTTCTTCAGCGCCCGGTACGAATGGTGTTCCACACCCGCGTGCGAACCCGGTCGATATTCAGTGGCATCGCTTCCAGCGCGAACAGCTTGCCCATCATTTCCGCGCTTGGGTAGATCTTGGTATCGGCCTTGATTGCCGGGTCCACCAGGCTGTCCGCCGCACTGTTGCCGTTGGCGTAATGAACGGAGTTGGTGATGTCGGCCATCACTTGGGGCTCCAGCAAGTAGTTCATGAAGGCATACCCGGCCTTTTCATCCGGGGCGTCGGCGGGCATGGCCACCATGTCGAACCAGATCGCGGCGCCTTCCTTGGGGATCTGATAGCCGATGTTCACGCCATTCTTGGCTTCCTTGGCGCGGCTTTCGGCTTGCAGCACGTCGCCGGAGAAACCGACGGCCACGCAGATGTCGCCATTGGCCAGGTCACCGGTGTATTTCGAGGAATGGAAGTACGCCACGTAAGGCCGTACTTTCATCAGCAGCGCCTCGGCTTTCTTGTAGTCCTCAGGCTTCTTGCTGTGGGGTGGCAGCCCCAGGTAATTCAGAGCGATCGGCAACAATTCCGGGCCATTGTCGAGGATGGCCACCCCGCATTTGCTGAGCTTTTGCATGTATTCGGGCTTGAAGATCAGGTCCCAGGAATTCACAGGCGCGTTATCGCCCAGCACTGCCTTGACCTTGTCGATGTTGTAGCCGATGCCGGTGCTGCCCCACAGGTACGGGAAGCCGTGGGCGTTGCCCGGGTCGTTGTTTTCCAGGGCCTTGAGCAGCACCGGGTTGAGGTTCTTCCAATTGGGCAATTGGCTCTTGTCGAGCTTCTTCAGGGCGCCGCCCTGGATCTGCCGCGCCATGAAGTGGTTGGAGGGAAACACCACGTCATAGCCGGAGTTACCGGTCATCAACTTGCCATCGAGGGTTTCGTTGCTGTCGTACACGTCATAGCTGAAACCGATGCCGGTTTGTTTCTGGAAGTTCTTCGTGGTGTCCGGCGCAATGTAGCTCGACCAGTTGTAGATCTTCACCGTCTCGGCGGCCTGACTGATAGCGGCCACCAACATCAAGGGCAACAGGGCAATGGCTTTCATGGTTCGATTTCCTGGCGGTTTTAGGGCTGTTTTTATGGCAGGCGATCAAGGATCAAAGCGTTACAGGATCAATACATAGGTCTTGCGCACGGTTTCCTGGATATCCCAGGTTCCGCTGCTGTTGGCCGGCAACATCAGTGCATCGCCGGCTTGTAGGTGGACGATTTCACCGTCGTCAGGGGTGAAGGTGCAGCGGCCCTGGATAAAGTGGCAAAACTCCTGGGCTTTGATCTGCCGGCGCCAGCGGCCGGGGGTACAGGCCCAGATACCGGTTTCGACGCCGTCGCTGCGCTCGACGCTCAAGCTTGACGCCACGGCGATCGGCTCGCCCAGGGGCACGGCGACCGGTGACGAATCCGGCAGATGGGCATTCAGCGCGTCTTTGAATTGAGTGATGCTCATGGGGCTACCTGTGTGAGTGGAACGGCTCAGTGCATGAAACTTTCCATGAACCCAGCCACGCCGATCGCCAACTTGCGGCGCCAGGGCGCGGTATTGGGATTGGCCAATACCTGGTCTTCATGGACAAAACTGCGAATGATCGCGTTGTAGCCCAGCCAGCGGCACGGCTCCGGCTCCCAGGCCTTGAGCGCCTCCAGGCCACGCTCGCGGATCACCCAGGGTTGATGGGTCAACGGCGTCTCCTGGCCCAGGATCAGGTCGGCCAGGGTGCGACCGCCCAGGTTGGTGGCACCGCCGCCCTCCCCGCCGTAGCCGCCGGACAGCGCGATGCCGGTGGCGTGATGGCAGAGCATGTGCGGCCGGAACTGGCGCGACATGCCGAGGTTGCCGCCCCAGGAGTGGGTAATCCGCACGTTTTTCAACTGTGGGAACAACTCGCCGAACAGGTAGCGACGCAGCGCCACTTCGCTGTCGGTCAAATCGAAGTCGTGGCGCAATTTGCCAGCAAACTGATAACCGCCACGGGCACCGAACACCAGACGGTTGTCCGCCGAGCGCTGGCCATAGGTGACCTGGCGGCTGCTTTCGCCGAAGGCCTGGCCATGCCTCAGGCCGATTTCGTCCCAGGTGCTGGCGGGTAATGGCTCGGTGGCGACGATCAGGCTTTGCACCGGCAGTTGGTAGCGACCCAACGGCGCCAAGGTGGTCGCGTAACCCTCGACGGCCGGCACTACCCAGGCGGCACGCACGCCGGCCTTTGCAGTGCGCAGGCGGCCGGACTGCCAATGGGTGACGGGGGAGTTTTCGTAGATCTTGACGCCCATGCGTTCCACCACCCGCGCCAGGCCGCGGACCAACTTGGCCGGGTTGATCGTCGCCACATGGGGCGCATAAACCGCGCCAAAGGGCTTGGCGATTCGCAGTTGCTCAGCCAGTTGTTGCGGGTTCAGCCAGCGGTAGTCGGCCTCGGTGAGGCCTTGGGCGTAGAGCTTGTCCAGATAAAGGCGCAGGCTGCTTTCCTGCTCGGGGTAACGCGCGGCGCAGTACAGGGCGCCGCCCTTGCGGTAGTCGCAGTCGATGCCTTCGCGGGCCAGCACCTGCGCCACTTCGTCGGGAATGCCGTGCAGCAGGTCAAACGAAGCACGCCGCTGCTCGGGCGTGAGGCCGGCGAGTAAACGGTCTTCCCCCAACAGGTTGCCCATCAACCAGCCGCCATTGCGCCCGGACGCGCCGAAACCGGCGGTTTGCGCCTCGATGATCGCAATGTTCAGCTCGGGCGCCTGGCGTTTGAGGTAATACGCGGTCCACAGACCGGTGTAACCGGCGCCGATGATGGCCACGTTGACGTCCAGGTCGTGCTCCAGAGACGGCCGCGCCAGCAGCGGGTCGTCCAACTGATCCATCCATAAACTGATAGTGCGCCATGCCGGCATGCCAGGTTCCCCTACCTCGTTTCGATAGGCTGGATCCTAGAGCGGGATGTCAGAGGCTGTCTTGCGCGCGTGCACGCAGGGAAATGTTGGCGCGACCTGCTGCCCCGTCAACGCCGAATGATTGGCGCTAACCGACGCGGGCAGAGGCTGCGGGGCCGACTATTTATTCTATCCCTTGAAGGCGTACTGGACGTTTACGATAGTCGTTCGACCGCCAACACTGAACTCACAACTCACTACCCCGAATAACTGTTTAAGGGGGATGCTCCTGGTGAGCGACACCTCGCCTTTGTCAGCTGTATAGCTGTTACCGGTTTGATGGTCGACGTAAATAACATCTTTAACACTCTCCCCGCCCACCTGGTATTTACCCGTCGAAATGGTGGGCGGTGTGAGTTGCACTTGAACCGCTTCGAATTTATCCGGGTTCTCGTCAACGGTTCGGGCACCGAAAAACCTCAGCGCACCGTCTTGCTCATCCATATACACACGGTCCGCTTGAAAGGTGTGACCCGTTCCGTCGATGTTAATGATTCCGTCCATGCGGCCTTCACTCTCTGGACGGTTCGGGTGGGCGGATTTATTGTGCTTAGACATAGCGACACTCCAACTGAAAGAAAAGATGCCTGGGCATTACACTACGAATCCGCGAATGAAAAACCTGTCGAACATGACAGGTTTAACCCACATCTTTTTTATTGCCAGTTGATCTAGCCGACTCGCCCTCAAAGCGCCCTTTAATGTAAGCCTTCGGCGTCAGGCCGGTGTGCTGGCGAAAAGCGCTATAAAACGCCGATAACGAATTGAACCCCGCCGCATAGGCCAAGTCGTCCACGCGTATGGGCGGCCTGGCTTTATCCAGCGCAGCCAGCAAATGCACGAGCCGAGCCTGATTGACATAGCGATAGAAGGTTTGCCCGAGGACTTGATTGAGCAAGTAGGAAATCTGATTGCGACTGTAACCGCACTCCTTGGCAACCCGTTGCAGGTCCAACTCTGGGTCCAGGTAGGGTTGTTGCTGCTGGAAGTAGTGCTGCAGGTCGTTGGCCATATGCCCTAGTTGCTGGGGCGACAGGCCCAGGCGGCTGACGCTCGGGCGCGTAGTTGGGGGGCTGTGTTCATGCACCAGTGACGCATATTCATTGACCCGCCAGATCAGTCCATCACGCACGGTGATGGCCTCACTGGTACGGAACGACACCAGGCCCTGCCCGCCGCGCAGGGTGATGCGGTACTGGATGAACGCGGTGTCGCCATCGGCGCGAATGCGGTCCATGTGCTCGATGGCCTCGTCGGGCCCGCGCGGCATGCTGGCTTGCAGGTACTCGCGCAGCTCGGCGTAGCCGACGACGCGGTTCTGGAAGAAGTCGTGGTACTGGATGTGCGGATGGTAGTAAGACATCACGCCATCCAGGTCGCGATGACGCCAGCATAGGTGGTGGCGCGTCACTAGCTCGCGCGTGGCGTGGGTGTGCTGGCAATCATCGTCCGCGGCGGTGTGGGGCATGCATGGCTCTAAGACGGGTAAAAGGTGGAGGTTGCCGAATTTCAGCGCTGCCATCAATGGCCGACGGCAACTTCTGACTAATGGCCTTTTGCCCAGCCTTTAGCAAGACATGACACACGTCAAGCTATAGGAAAAGAACCGCCGAACGGGGCGAAAAAACTGCCCTTGCATTTATGAACGAATGCTATTTTTACACTCTCACTCGCTGTGACCAGTGACGGTCATGGCCCCCTGCCGCGAGCTAAAGGAAGCGCTCAATGAACAAGGTGGGCAACATGAACAAAGTGACATTCCCCAACGCCTGCCAGCTGATGCGCTGGCATTTCCATCCCATGGGCTTCGAAGGGAGCATGGACGCTCCCGGCAGTATGGTCGCGCGTCTGTTTGACCGCGCCAGCGGCGAGACGCTGATTGCCATCGCCGGCATCCCCTGCGCCACCGTGATGAATGCTACCGATGTAGAGCGCATCATCGAAGCGGTGGAAGCGGAGCTGGAGTGTTTTGTGCCGCCGCATTTGTTAAGGGCTTGAACACGACCAGCGGTGCGCCAGTCGAGCGGTCTATCGACTGATGCACCGCTATTGCGGGCAAGCCCCTACATAGGGCCTGTGCCAGACAGTGCTTAGCGCTGATCGTCAAAGAACGCTTTCCTGGCGTCGACCCGCTCCGAGGCCTTCGGCACATTCACGGCCTGACCCTCGGGTTTTTCCACATACCAGTAGCAATGGCTGACCGCGCGGGTAATGCCGACATACGCCAGGCGCAGCACTTCGTCTTTTTGCGCGTTGTCGTAGGGTTCAGTGTCGCCGGCCTTGCCCAGGCCCGCCATGCGGTACACCTGGTTCTTGTACGGCGAACGGGTGACATGCTGGCAATCCCCAAGCAGGAACACCGCATCCGCCTGCAGGCCTTTGGCGCTGTGATAGGTCAATTGTTTAAGCCTGCGCGCCGCAGGCGGCAAGCTAGAATCCACATTAACTACAGACTGAATATATTCATTAATCAACAACTTATCGCTACTTTTTCGATACAGCATTAACACCGAATCGCCCTTTTGATAGTGCTCCTGCAGGCGCCGGCCCAAGGCCGCATCGTCGCGTTCCAGTACCGTGACGGGCACCAACGCCTTGGGTGTGCCGCTGGCCTTGGCCTTCTTGCCGGGGATCGCCGGCGCGGCGCGCACAATGTGTTCGGCGGCATCGATGATGTGCTGATGGCTGCGATAGTTCTCGCCGAGCATGACGCGGGTGGTACTCGGTGCCGGGAATTCCTGGTTGAACTGCATGAAGTACTTCGGCGAACTGCCGCGCCAGCCATAGATCGACTGCCAGTCATCCCCTACGCACAGCAGTGACGAATGCTGGGCGCCACGTCCTACATGCATGGCTGGCCCACGGCTGCGGATTTCACGCAGGCTGGCGCGCAGCCAGGAGACGATCTGCGGCGAGACGTCCTGGAACTCGTCGATCATCAGGTGTGACAGCGGCCGCAACAGAGGGTCGCTGAGCAACTTGAGGTTTTCCGGGGTGTTTTCGCCAAACAGCGAGAACATGCGGTTGTAGGTCATGATCGGCGGCGACTGGTCGAGCAGATGATCTTCCAGGGCTTTCCAGAAAATGCTCAAGGCCTCGAAGAAGCAGCGGTCCGGATCGTCTTTGGCGAAGCTCATCTGGCCCACGGCACTGGGCACGTCTAGACCGAGGTTCTCGATGAAACCTGCGGCCATGACAAAACAGTCCAGCAACGGCGCCGACGCCAGCTCGCCTTTGACCTTGTAATCGAACCCCGGCCCCGCACTGGCATCACCGGCCAGGCTGCTTAAAAGACGCTTGGACGACTCGTAACTATCAAGCCATATCAAAGGCTTACGGCAGAATGCTTGAAACAGGGTGCGCTTGACTGCCCATTCCGCACGCACCGACAGCTTGGCATTGGGGCGGCTGAGCTGGGCGTTTTCCCGCGAATCGAAGCCCAGCACGACCCAGGCATCCAGCTCTGGAATATAGCCATGGCAATGGAATTGCGCGCCATTGATCTCCACGGTCTGGCGACTCGGCTCGATCCCTTTGATCGGCCAGGCGCCCGCGCGAAACCACAGGTCTTCAATCACGTCACACAGCTCTTCATCGCGCTTGGCGGCCAGTTCTGTCACGGCCATGCGCTTCTGCACGTCCGGGTGATCACGCTCCAGCTCCTTAAGCTGCAAACCATGGCGCGCCAGCGGTGCAATCAGTTCGCGAAAGCGCGCGTGCTGGCCGTACAGCCGGTGGTAGCAGGCGTTCATCTGCTGGCGTTGCGCCTCGTTGAGGCGCAGGTCGAACGGGTTGCTGTCTGCGTCCTCGAAGCCCGCACTGAGGTTCTCGAACGCCTGCAGCCGCTCGAAGCCCGGCAGGCTGCGCACCATCGGCAGGATGCGCGAGTGAAAGGTCCGCACCACGGCCTGAGCTTCTTTGATATCAATGGGTTGCCCCCACAAGCTGAGCACTTCCATGAGCTTGTTGATGAAGTCCTTGCGCGACTCACGGGTGAACGTCACCACGGTCATCGAGCTCAGCTCGAAACCCAGGTAATGGGTGAGCAGCAGGATACGCAACACCAGCGAGGTGGACTTGCCCGCACCGGCACCGGCGATCACCGAGGTGGACGGCGTGTCGCTGAAGATCATCTTCCATTGGGCGGCGCTGGGCTGCGCGTGAGCCGGCAGCAAGCGTGCCACATCGGCCTTGATGCGTTTTTTCAGATCGGCCGTGAGGGGCAGCCGCCAATCATCGAACAGGTTGTCATCCACCCCCGGCGCACGGTGTTCTTCCGGGCGGAAGTCGCGAATCAGCAGGACCTGCCGGCCTTCTTCGATGCCGTCGGCCTTGCCCTCGCGATAGCCGTACTCCACACCCGCCTCGTGCCCACTGCGAAAACCGTCGGCCTGCCCATGCAGCCAGGAGAACCGGTGTTGCGCGCGCAAGCGGGTCAAGCCATGCCCGAACAAGCGGGCGGCGAGCCGTTTCAACCATGGCATTTCGGCCAGGGGGCGCAATTCAGGGGGCAGATCAGGCTGTTGTTGCGGCACGCGGACTCCTGCGATGAGCTGGGTGTTGACGAGTGCGCCATGGTCGCCGGAATCGCCGCGCAGTTCCAGCCAATTGCTTTGCTGTCATGCAGTTAGGCGATGAAGTGAAAGTCAAAGCATCCGAAACCAATCCAATTGATCGATAGGAATAAGGCATTTTTTACGCTTTTTATCGATCATGCACTGTTGGATGATGACCCCATCAACTGGAGACGATCATGCTCGAATTACGACCTTTCACCGCCCTGGGCGGCGCCCATCATGGCTGGCTTGACGCCCATCATCACTTTTCATTCGCTGAGTACCACGATCCCCAGCGCATGCACTGGGGCAACCTGCGGGTCTGGAACGACGACATCATCGCGCCCGGCACCGGGTTTCCCCAGCACCCGCATCGCGACATGGAAATCATCACCTATGTACGCGAAGGCGCCATCAGCCATGCCGACAACCTTGGCAACAAGGGCCGCACCGAGGCGGGTGACGTGCAGGTCATGAGCGCCGGCACCGGAATTGCTCACAGCGAATACAACCTGGAAGCCACCCCCACCAAGATTTTCCAGATCTGGATCATCCCCAACGAAGCCGGCCTGCCGCCGTCATGGGGCGCCAAGCCGTTTCCGAAAGGTGACCGCGAAGGGTTTGTGACCCTGGCCAGCGGCAAGGCCGGTGACAGCGAGAGCCTGCGCATTCGTGCGGATGCGCGCCTGGTGGCGGCCAACCTGAAAGCCGGGGAAACTGCCGAATACCGCCTGGACAGCGGGCGTCGCGCCTACCTGGTGCCGGCGACGGGGGTGATTGAGGTCAATGGCTTGCGCGCACGCGCGCGAGACGGTGTCGCGGTGAAAGATGAACAGCTGTTGCGCGTGACCGCGATAGAAGACAGCGAGATCGTGCTGGTCGACCTGGCCTGATCTCGAGGCGAAATGTAGGCGCGGGCTGACCCGCGCCTACATTGACTGAGGCGTGTCAGCCAGCGCTGATTGCAGCGTCAACCAGTACCTGCGCCTCTTGCACCAGTTGCTTGAGGTGATCTTCACCGATGAAGCTCTCGGCGTAGATCTTGTAGATGTCCTCGGTGCCCGATGGCCGTGCGGCGAACCAGCCGTTTTCGGTCATGACTTTCAAACCGCCGATCGCCTGGTTGTTGCCCGGCGCATGGCTGAGGATCTGCTGGATGCGCTCCCCGGCCAGCTCGGTGGACGTCACCTGCTCCGGCGACAGTTTGCCCAGCAACGCCTTCTGCGCCGGGGTGGCCTTGGCGTCGACGCGAATCGCGAACGGTTCGCCCAGAGCGTCGGTCAGGCCACGGTAGATCTGGCTGGGGTCCTGGCCTTTGCGCGAGGTCATTTCTGCCGCGAGCAACGCCGGGATCAAACCGTCCTTGTCGGTGCTCCACACGGTGCCGTCCTTGCGCAGGAACGAAGCGCCGGCGCTTTCCTCACCGCCAAAACCCAGCGAACCGTCGAACAGACCGTCGGCAAACCACTTGAAGCCGACCGGCACTTCGTACAGGCGCCGTCCAATACGCGCCGCGACGCGATCGATCAAGCCGCTGCTGACCACGGTCTTGCCCACGGCCGCATCGGCGCGCCAGCCGGGACGGTTCTGGAACAGGTAGTCGATGGACACGGCCAGGTAATTGTTCGGCGCCAACAGGCCGCCGGACGGGGTGACGATGCCGTGGCGATCGTGGTCCGGGTCGCAGGCGAAGGCCACGTCGAAACGTTCCTTGAGTCCGATCAAGCCCTGCATGGCGTAGCTGGACGACGGGTCCATGCGGATCTGGCCATCCCAGTCGACGCTCATGAAGCGGAAGGTCGGATCGACTTCGGTGTTGACCACGTCCAGGTTCAAGCGGTAGTGCTCGGCAATCGCCGACCAGTAGCGCACCCCGGCGCCGCCCAGCGGATCGACGCCCAAACGCAGATCGGCGCTGCGAATGGCGTCCATGTCGATCACATTGATCAGGTCGGCCACGTAGCTGTTGAGGTAGTCATGGCGATGGGTGGTGTCGGCTTTGAGCGCCTGGGCGTGGGTGATGCGTTTGACCCCGGCCAGCCGATTGGCCAGCAGCTCGTTGGCCTTGGCCTCGATCCATTTGGTGACGTGGGTATCGGCCGGGCCGCCGTTGGGCGGGTTGTACTTGTAGCCGCCGCTTTGCGGCGGGTTGTGGGACGGCGTGATGACAATGCCGTCGGCCAGGCCGCTGGTGCGACCGCGGTTATAGCAGATGATGGCGTGGGAAATGGCCGGGGTCGGCGTGTATTCATCGCCCTCGGCGAGCATCACATGCACACCGTTGGCCGCCAGGACTTCCAGCGCGCTGGCCCCCGCAGGCGTCGACAATGCATGGGTGTCGAGGCCGACGAACAACGGCCCGTCGATGCCTTGGGCTTCGCGGTACAGGCAGATGGCCTGGCTGATGGCGAGCACATGCCATTCGTTGAAGCTCAGTTCGAACGAGCTGCCCCGGTGCCCGGAAGTCCCGAACGCGACGCGCTGGGTGGAGATCGCTGCATCAGGCTGACCGGTGTAATAGGCCGTAACCAGTCGCGGGATATCTACCAGCAACTGGGCTGGCGCCGGTTTGCCCGCAAAAGGACTGATTGTCATGCATAAACCTCGGAAAGAAGGATTCGGAAAAAATGACAGTTTACTGAGAGTTGGACTGCCGCGCGATGTTATAGATCCCACACCAGCAAGAGATTTTTCACACGCTAGACGCTCTGCGCCTGCAGCAAGGCCAGCGCCAGCGCATCCAATGCCGCGTCCAGGTTCGGGTGCCCGTTGAACGCATGGCTCAGCCGTAGTTGCTGATGATGCAAGCCACTGAGGCTGAACAATTCCCCCGGGGCAATCACCACCTGTTGCGCCAGCAGGCGCTGGAACACCTGGCGCATGTCCACCGGCGCCGACGCGTGCAGCCAGAAACTCGCCCCGGCCAGCGGCATGCGGTAAGTCACCCGCCCTGCCAGGCGCTGATCCAGGCGCTGGCTCATGGCGTCGGCCTGCTCACGCAGGCGCTGGCGCAATGTCTGCAGGTGCTGGTCCAGCCGCCCGCTTTGATACAGGTGGGCAATCGCGCGTTGGCGGATCGACGACAGGCGAAACGAACGCAGCAGGAACTGGCGCTGCAGCTCACTGCTCAGGTGGCGTGACAGTACATAGCCGAACGGTGCTTCCGGACCGAGTACTTTTTCGAACGACGAGAATACGATCAGCCGTTCGGGGTTGACCTGGTTGCGCAGCGCCGTGTGGTTCTGCGCAAAACCCAACTCGCCAAAGGTGTCATTCTCCAGCAGCCAGCAGCCATATTCTTCGAGCAACTGAGCCACCCGCAAGCGCTCATAGTTGAGCATGACGTTGCCCGACGGCATGCCCACCACCGACGATAGCAGCACCAAGTGGACGGGTTCATGGCGCAACAGGTGTTCGAGCCGCGCCAGGTCCAGGCGACCGTCGACCTGCCAGGGCAACTCAATGACGCGCACGCCGGCAGCCTGCAGCAGGCGCAGTATTAACCAGTCGCAGGGGGACTCGACCAATACCGCGGCGCCCTTGAGACCCAGTACATCAATGAGTATTTCCAATACACCGCGCAGATCGGCACCGATGTAGACGTCATCGGCCTGCCAGCAGCGGGTCGGCGATGAGGTGTAACGCGCCGCCAACGCCGCGCGTAGCTCCCAGACGCCGCAAGGCTGCGACCAGGGTTGCAACTGGCGTGGGTGGCGGCGCACCAGTTGGCGTTCGAGCATCAGCAATGCGCCGTCCAGCGCTCCCAGCAGCGCCGGTTCATCGCCGCTGAGTACCACCATTCCGGGCCGCCGCGCCGCCGCATACAGGCGCTCCAACAGATCGGCTCCCGCCGCCATCAGCGGATTGGCTGTCACGGGCCAGGCGAAATAACCCGATTTGGCCACCGAATACACCCGCCCTTCCTTTTCCAGCAGGGAGTACGCGTATTGAATCGTCGAGATCGACACATTCAGGCGCGTCGCCAACTGCCGCAAAGAAGGCAGTTTGACGGGCATGTCCAGGCTGACTTCGTTGATCAGGTTGATCATGTAGCGGTACACCGCCTGGTAGGCGAAATCCGCCTGCCGCTCACCTCGCAGGTTCATGACTGTCTACCTGGACGCACACACCGGCGCACCCGCCTAGCGCCCGAACAACTGAAACGCCCGCGCCTCGGCGTTGGTCTGCAGACGTGCGGCGCGGCGCTTGCGCG
Source organism: Pseudomonas sp. K8 (assembly GCF_014889455.1). Classification (NCBI taxonomy): domain Bacteria; kingdom Pseudomonadati; phylum Pseudomonadota; class Gammaproteobacteria; order Pseudomonadales; family Pseudomonadaceae; genus Pseudomonas; species Pseudomonas sp. K8. The sequence goes on along the minus strand of NZ_VJWO01000015.1, from coordinate 30,506 downwards.
CATCGGCGCCCTGTTCAACCGCCAACGGGCGCTTGCGGTAAAGGTGCTGGAGCAGAGGCAGCGGCAAGCCGCTGGTGTCGATCGCCCATTGCTGCAGCATGTCGGCAGCCGGCTTGCCCTGGAGCACCTTGTGCAACTCGGGGAGTGCCACCAGCATGCCGGGGTGGCATTGACGCAGGTAACCCTCCAACCGCTCACCATGATGGATGAAGGGCGAGAACAGCAAACAGGTCAACTGGGCCTCCTCCAGGCCAAAGAACTCTTGGGCGTAGGCCGTCGACTGCACACGCCCTTCCCCACCGCAGGCCTCTGCGATCAAATGTTCAGGAATTTGCCGGCGACACAGGTAGTCCATCGCCTGGCGCAGAAAACCCGCCACGCCGTCCTCGTAGGACAGCTCGCGCAGGCACTGGGCCTGCACCCCGCGCAGGTGAGCCATCAGCAGCGGGTTGGGGTAGGCCGGATGACTGAAGTGAAAACCAAACGGATCGGGGACGTAGCCCAGGAAGTCGCTGAGCAGAGGGGTTGAAGCAATGTCGACGTTGTTAAGCAGGTCGGCGATACCAATGTAGGCCAAATGGCGGTGCCCACCCCGGCCGGGGCTCTCATGGGCAACGTATTGCTCGCCATAGAGGTCTTGATAACAGCCGTTGCTCCACTCCTCCATGCGCGCGAACAACCCGGTGAGCGAGGCCGGCTTGCCCGGCGCAGTGCTGACGCCGGCCGCTTGGGCCGCCTTTTTCAACCACGCCAGGTACTGGCTTTGCTTGCGCGGTGAATCACCGCTGACCAGCGCATGCACCCCTCCGTTCCAGGTGGTGACACGCTGGTAAAAATCCCCCAGGGACAGGTAAGTATCGTTACACAACGTCGCGCGAATATCCCCGGAGGTCAGGTGCCCCACCATCAGCATATTGCGCTGGCTGACTTCCCTGCCCGCGCCTGAGGCCGGGCGCTGGTGGTTGAACGGCTGCACTACCTGGTTTTCCACCATCAGCAGCTCAACCCGTGGGTCGTCGTGGAAAAACAGTGTGCTGTAGCCATGCTGCAGGCTATCCAGCGTGGCCTGGGTCATGCCGGCATGTCGGAGCGTCGCCACACGCAAATTGAAAGTCCTGGGCGCGCGGCCCGCGATAGTCAGTTGCGCCGCACGCAGCAGTGCCAGGGTATAGCTGCTGACTTCGCCGCCCCCATGGGCAACCAACACTCTGTAATCGCCCACTTGTTCCATGCCGCCGGCAGCCACGACAATTCGCTGAATCAATAATTGAAGTGCGGTACGTTCGACGCGCGTGAAGTGCCCGACCAAACGTTGCAGAACTTGCTGATAAACATAGTTCATGGCTTGTTCGTGAATTGCGCTCATAGTTCTACTACCTGAGTTGAAATATCAGTTCCAAGTAACTGCCGAGGTTATTTGCTCGACCCATTAGATGCGTAGGAATGTCGTCACACCGCGTGGCGTAACGATAAATAAACCTTAGCACGCCGTAACAATTCGACAGGGAGTGCCAATTGTGTGCCCTTCGCGCCGCCTCTCCTTGAGACCCTTGCGCCAGGGCGTCCTGGCTACCCTAGGACCGTTCCGACAATGCCCTACACCGGCTTAAGCAGGAAACTAAGGATGCATCCGACATAAAGAAAAGATCCAGTTCAACCAATCAAACTTCAATAAATTGGAGTTACCTATCCCAACAGCCGCACCCTGTCTCGCAGGCAAGCATCGCGATAATTTAATTTCATATGTATCAGGCCGGAACGTCAGACATTCAATCATTGCTCAATCCTTGAGATGAGAGTGAAGTCACGATTATCGGCACTGGCATAATGATTAACAGATACAGAACGCCGCAAGAAACCAGTTCAGATGGCAATTGGGCAAGCCGTTGATTACGCGCACACACAGATGCCGCGCTGGAATACAGCGCGGCATCGGGGGGAAAGCTCGTGTTTTGCGGGGCCTGGCGCCCTGATGGCGGCTTAAACGCCGCGAGGGTTAAGCCCTGACAAATGGCGCATTTGCCCCATCCGTTCAGACGCCGGAGTATTCATTTGCGAATACTCCTACAGCTCAAACAGCTTCAACCTGCAATGCGACGCGCTCACGGCACGGGCATTCGTCCATGTAGCGGTGTGCTTCGACGAACTGGCTGAATGGAAACACAGTGGTTTTCAGCGGGACCAGCACGCGGTCGGAGGTCATCTGGTTGATGTCGCGCAACGCGCGCTGCAATGCCACTTGGTCCTGGATGATGCCCAGCTCCGGTTTGCCGGTGAAGTTGCCGATGCAATGCACAAAGAACTGAATATTCTTCTGGAACGCCGCACAGGCCGGGAATGGCGTCTGGTTGCCACCTTGCAGGCCATACAGCACCAGGCTGCCACGCGGCGCCAAGACATCACCGAGTAACGACATCTGCGGGCCGCCCAAGCCATCGAACACCACGTCAACGCCGCGATTATCAGTGAACTTGTTGATTTGCATGAGCAGGTCCTGCTCTTCGGTGACGATGACCTTTTCCGCCCCGAGGGACAGCAGGTACTCGCGCTCCGCGCTGTCCTTGGTCGCGGCAATCACACGCACACCCAAGGCCTTGCCCAGTTGCACAAAGGACGGGCCGGCGCAGTGGCTCGCGTCGGTCACCAAGGCAAACTGGCCGGGTTTGACCCGCGCCAAGTCCACATATGCAAAATATGCAATCAACAGCGGCGTGTAATGCACGCTGGCTTCGATCGGGCTCAAGACATCCGGATAACGGGTCAACGCCGAACGGGGCAGGACGATTTGTTCGCCATACACCGGGTAATCATTGGGGCTCTCGGCGGGAAAACTGGCGACTTTATCGCCCACGGCCAAGTCATCCACGCCGTCGCCCAGGGCTACGACCACCCCGGCCATCTCGTGGCCAAGGCCGGACGGCAAACGTGCGTGGGAAGACGCCAGGTTCTGGCGCCACAAAATGTCATACCAACTGATGCCAATTGCCTCGACACGTACCTGCACTTCGCCCGGTGCAGGCTGCGCGGCTGCATGCTCTTCGCACTTGAGCACCTCAGCCGGACCAAACTTGTGAAAACGGATCGTGCGGGACATCGCAAACCTCGTCAAAGTAACCTCTATTGCCCTGAACTCTATCTGGGCTTTCCGGGTAAGACCACCGGTCGCCGTTAATAGTCGACATGTCTGTCATTGATTCCGCGACTGAGGAATAGACCTCAACTATCGTAGGAAAACTCAATTAGCCGGTGCAGAGTACCAGCCTTTCCCCGTAAGATTCATGCCGGTCATGCTCCGAGCATGGAGATCATAGGGATCATGTATGGCCGCTCTCGTCAAGTTTACAGACTCATCCAGGACACAAGATGAACCGTAACGACCTGCGTCGTGTCGACCTTAACCTCTTGATCGTATTCGAAACCTTGATGCATGAGCGCAGTGTGACCCGTGCCGCCGAGAAATTGTTCCTCGGCCAGCCGGCCATCAGCGCGGCGTTGTCGCGCCTGCGCGGTCTTTTCGATGACCCGCTGTTTGTGCGTACCGGGCGCAGCATGGAGCCGTCAGCCCGCGCCGTGGAAATTTTCGCCCTGCTGTCCCCGGCCCTGGACTCGATTTCCACCGCCGTCAGCCGCGCCGCCGAATTCGACCCGGCCACCAGCACTGCCGTGTTCCGCATCGGCCTGTCGGACGACGTCGAGTTCGCCCTGCTCCCCCAACTGCTCAAACGCCTGCGCGCCGAAGCCCCCGGCATCGTGCTCGTCGTGCGCCGTGTCAATTACATCCTGATGCCCGGCCTGCTCGCCTCCGGCGAAATCTCCATCGGCGTCAGCTACACCGCCGAGCTACCGGCCAACGCCAAGCGCAAGGTACTGCGCCGCAGCCTGCCGAAACTGCTACGCGCCGACAGCGTGCCCGGCGCCCTCAGCCTGGACGACTTCTGCGCCCGCCCTCATGCGCTGGTGTCATTTGCCGGGGATTTGAGTGGGTTTATCGACGAAGAACTCGAAAAGCTCGACCGCAAACGCCATGTGGTGTTGGCCGTGCCGCAATTCAACGGCCTGGGCACCCTGCTTGCCGGGACCGACATCGTCGCCATCGTGCCGGACTACGCCGCCGAGGCCCTGACCGCGGCGGGCGGCTTGCGAGCCGAGGATCCGCCACTGCCGGTGCGCTCGTTCGAGTTGCACATGGCATGGCGGGGCTCGCAGGACAATGATCCGGGTGAGCGTTGGTTGCGATCGCGGATTCAGATGTTTTTTGGGGACCCTGAGAGTCTCTAGGCGTCGTCGGGCAGGCTGTTCATCTGATCATTTTTGCCTTTCCACAAACCATGGAACTCCATCCACTTCCAGTGGATTGCTACGCCTCGGCGACCCTGGGCCTCGGACCGACTGATCCCGGCGCTCGCCGCGCATCTCAAGACCTGCCCGGAAGTGGATATCGAATTGCAGGCCAACGACCGTGTGGTGGACTTGGTGGAAGACGGCTTCGATATGGTGTCCGCTACGGCGAACTGCCCAGCAGTGGCTTGGTGGGCTGCCTGCGCCCCACTGCGGCGTACCTGTGAAGCCAACGGCACGCCACGGATTCCAACGGGTCTGCAGTGCAATGCCATCGATTAGATGACATCCATGAAGCTACTCTCTGACCTGGGAGAAAGTAACCACTGGACCATATTCCTGATCAGACACTATCGCTTGCACGCAAAATTTCTTTTCTGGAAATTTACTCAGTAACACCATCCTCCACGACTGAGCAACAATCCTGCAAAGCTGCTCATAAACAGCATCATCCACCCTATCTCTGCAGCCTTCAAAAACATCAAACAGATGCAGATGATTCAAATTAATGGGTTTAGGTTCGGTGCTCATCCCCTGCTCTGCTGAGCATCAAGAGGGATTTCGAGGATGAAGGTTGCGCCCTGTCCCGCTCCGTCGCTGTGCACGGTCAAGCTGCCACCCATTTCCTGCGCGGCGAGCGCGCAGCTGTGCAGGCCGAAACCGTGTCCCTCTTTGCGCGTCGTGAAGCCATGGAAAAAGATACGCGTCAGGTGCTCGGGCGTAATCCCGTTGCCGTTGTCAGTTACCGTGATACGCAGTACTGGCCCGTCCGCGAGGGCGGCGTTGAACGTTATGCACGGGCTGCGATCGACCACGCCGTCCAACGCCTGATTGGCGTTTCTGATCAGGTTCATCAGAATCAGCAGCACTCGGTGACGGTCCAGCGACAGCAGGGGCAAGTCGGCAATGTTCTTGACCACTATCACCTCCTGGCGCACCCGTGCCCCGGCACTCATGCGCAAGGCATCATCAATCAGCTCTGAGACCGGTATTGTCTCGACGACACTGACGGCAACGGCATAGGACTGCTGGGCCGCAACAATGGTTTTGATGTGGTCAATGCCCTTGGTGAGTTGCCCGAGCTCTTCGATGATGCCCTGTTGCTCTGCCGTCACCACCTCCGCCAGCTTGAGCAGGTAGTCGGGCAGCATCTTCCCTTTGTTGTCGCGGGTGAGGAATTCGCTCAGGTCATTGATATGCTCGTTCAGCATCTGAGCCACCTTGCCCAGGCCCTGGGCCTTGGAAGTGCGCACCTGACTGCTGACCAGTTCTGCCGATACATTCACGCTGTTGAGGATATTACCGACGTTGTGCAGCACCGTCGTGGCGATTTCGGCCATGCCCGCCTGACGGGATTTTGCATTCAGTTCGGCTTGCACCTGGCTCATGCGTAGGGCCGCGCGTACGCGAGCCTTGAGCTCCAGCGGCGAGAAGGGTTTGGCAATATAGTCATCGGCGCCACTCTCCAGCCCGGAGACGCAGGCCTCGCTGCCGCCGCGGGCGGTCAACAGGATGACGGGTATATGGGCGAAACCCGCGCTGGCTTTGATTCTGGCGGTCAGGCCAAAGCCGTCGAGCTCCGGCATCATCACATCCGAGAGAACGACATCGATTGCTCGACGCTGCAGTGTTGCCCAGGCCTGTTCTCCGTCAGCGGCGGTGACGACGATGTAGTCGTCGCGCAAAAGCTCGCTGAGGTAGCTAAGCATTTCCGGGCTGTCATCTACCACCAGCACCCTGGACTGCAAGGCGTGCTCCGGGGTGCCCTCTCCAGTCGAGGCTTGGTCGTTGCTACTGCCATGGCGACCGTCGTCGAAAAGCAGGTGGCGCTGCTCGGCTGTGATGATTGTGGTGGGTGACGATTGCTCATGTATATCGCTGACTTCGGTCGGCACTGTGTTTTGCTCAGCCCCCCGCGCAAATCGAACAAAGAAGCACGCCCCCCGTCCAGGCTCACTGTTGACGCCGACTTCGCCCCCCATCAGTTCGACCAGATCCTTGACCAGGGCGAGACCTATGCCTGTACCGCTGTATTGGCGCGTGGCGGAGTTATCGATCTGGGAAAAACGCTGGAACAACAGCGGCAGTTTGTCAGCCGCAATGCCAATGCCCGAGTCTTGCACCGACAGCTCAAATCGCTCGTCATCGAGCGCAGTGACGGCCAGATGCACGGTACCGCCAGCGGGGGTGAACTTGATGGCGTTACTCACCAGGTTGAGCAGAATCTTCTCGAAGTGCCGGGGGTCCAGGAACACCGTGCCAAGGGCGGGATCGATGCTGCAGGTCAAGGTGCAACCTTTGCCCTTGGCCACCATGGCCGCATCCTCGGCCAGCACACCCACCGCCTGGTTCAAGTCAATCGGCGCTGGGCACAACTCAAACTTGCCGGCTTCAGCCTTGGAAAAATCGAGGATGTCGTTCACCCGGTTCATCAAGCGCAGTGCGTTGCGTTGGGCGCGCTCGATCTGCACGCGCCAGTCTGCCGGCGGGGTAGTCGCCGCCGAGAGCTGCTCCAGCGGGGCCAGAATGAGCGTCAGAGGGGTGCGCAATTCGTGGCTGACCGTGGCCACGAAATCGCTCTTGGCCTGGTTAGCCGTATCGGCCTGGTTGCGCGCCTGAATGAGCTCGACGGCCTGCGCCTCCAGCACCTCAGTCTGCCGGTGCAGCGTGTCGGTTCGTTCGGCGACCATTCTCTCCAACGAGGCCTGGACCTGCTGTCGTTCGGCGTCGGCTTCGGCCTCCAGCACCCGGATGCGCAACGCATTTTCTTGGAACACCCGCACGGCCCGCGTCATGATCCCAATCTCATCGCCGCGTCCAACGCTGGCGATCTCGGCGGTCAGGTCACCGGCAGCAAGCCGGCGCATGACCGAGGCCAGGGCGACGATGGGCTGCGCGACAAACCGCGAGGTGCTCCAGGCGATGGCGCCGGCCAGCAGGATGGCGACGGTGCCCGCGATGATTGCCGCAAGCATGCCGCGATCCTTGTGGGCCAAGGCGTCTGAGCGCGCCTCGCCAGCGAAGCGCGCAACCAACAGGCCCGCGCTCCGGGCCTCGTTGCGAACTTGGTCACGCGCGTCGCTCAAGGCGTTGCTCGCCTGATGGAACCTGGCGAATGCGGCCCGGTAGCCAGCAATCTGATCGCTGACCGTCAGGGGTGTAGCGTTGGTCTGCGGCCCCACAGACGAAGGGAGAACGCGAGAGAGACGGGAGAGCTCATCCAGGATGGCGCCGACAGAGTCGGCGACCTCGGCCGACGGTGACAGGCGAAACGACAACGTCTGCGCTTCCAGGGTGGCCACCCGCTCGGCGAAACGCTTGGACAATGCGGCTGCATTTTGCAGTAAACCGGTGGCTGCCTGAATGTCGCTGGCGTCACGGGCAACGTGCTCGTCCACCTCACCCAACATTGCTTCGAGGCGCTCGGCCACATCCCCAACCGCGCCGAGATCACGCAAAGCCTCGCCTCCCAGGAGCCTGGGCGCCTTGCCAAGCTGCTCGACCGCCAGGCTGGCAGCAGTGATCGCCGTCGCCAACTGCCCCAGGGCCTCCACCTCCTGTGGCGCCTCCATCAACTCGCGCAATTGCTCGACCACGGGCGGCAGTGCCGCGCAGGCGTTCCTCGCCGCAGTGGCGGCCGCCCCATCACCGGTCACCAGCACCTTGGCCACATTGGCGGTGATGATCCGCTCTCCGTTGCGCAGGATATCCAGGATGCGATGGGCGCTCTCAATATTGCTCACCTGCGCCTTGTGGTCAGCGGCGCGGGAATCAAGCCCCTTCAGCCCATCGGCGATGCCCTGTTCGACGAGGATCGTCGCCTCTCGCATTCGGCTGTAGTGGGCTGTCATGCTCTCCGTTTCGCCATCCATGGTCAGGGTCGCCGCCCGTAAAGCGGCGATCGCCGCAGAGAGTCTTTCCAGACTGCCCTTGAGCGATTGCGCCTCTACCACCGGAATGTCGTCAAGGCCGGCGATAGCCGTCGCCACCATGCCTTCTGCCTGGGACAAGCTTTCCTGGTCGCGGGTGGCAATGAAGTTTTCCACCCGCCCGGTGGCCCCGTTGACCGAGGCCAGGATCTCTGCGGAATGACTGGCGGAATCCACCGCACGTACCATGCCTCGCAGGCCGTAGAGGTTCACCAGCGATACCGCCAGCATCAAGAACACCAGTGCGGCAACCGCCAGGCCGATCCTGACGGCAATGGGCCTGGCCGTGGCTGATTTGAAGGTCAACAGGGGGCCTCGCCTCCTAGCCCGCCGCTACTGTTTCTTGACCTCCGGCAAAGGCCCCGGCGCCGCCGTATTGTTGATGGCCGCGTCGATCATCGCCGCAACGGAAGCCTGGCTGTAGAAAGGATTGGCGGCGCCGCCCACCGGCATAGTGGCGAGCCAGGTGTCCAGGTCTTTCGCATCGATACGCACCAGCGGCACCTCGACGAACTTCGGCACCGGCTTGCCCGCCAGGATCTGCTGGGCCACCCAGAACCCCACTTGGGAGACACTCGGCGAGGCAGAGACAGAGACGGTCTCGTAGCCATTGGCATCGCGCTCCTGTTTCCACAAGGCGAGTTCGTCCTGGCGGTTCCCCATCACGATGATCGGCAAAGGGCGTCCTGCCGCCTTGAACGCCATGGCCGCCCCGTAACCATCGCCCCCCTGAGTCGCCACGGCATCAATCTTGGGCAACGACAGCAGCGCCAGCGCCACCGCCTTGCGGGCGACGGAAGCCGTCCAGTTCCCGTACACGGTCTTGGCGAATTTCAGTCCCGGGTAGTCGCTGGCGGCCTTGCGAATGCCGTCGCTGATGTTTTTATCGGTGGCATCGCCGGCAATGCCGCGGATCTCTAGCAACGTTCCGTTGCCCTTAAGACGCTCGGCGATGTAATCCATTTCCACACGGCCCATGGCGGACCAGTCGTAATCCACGGTATAGACGCAACGTTCGGTGACCAGGCTGGCCATGACGACCACCACAATGCCGGCGTTGCAGGCGTCGCGGATCACCCCGTTGAGGGCCGTGTCGGAAGCGGCCAGGATGACAATGGCATTGACGCCCTTGACGATCATGTCCTGGATATGGGCCGCCTGTTCCGATGCCGAGTTATTGGCACTGACCACCGGGGCCTCCCGGATCAAGCCATCCTTTTGCGCTTGGAGCGCAATTTCCTGCCAGTTGCGCACCATCACCTTGCGAAAATCGCTGCCCGCGTAGGAATTGCTGAAGGCAATGCTATAGCCTGCGGTCGGGCCGCCAGCGCTGCCATCGTCAGCCGCTTGGGCTGGATTGGCAGCAACTATCGCCAGCCCCGCCACGCAGCCGGCGAAGCGCCACAAGAGTGTGTGGATTGGTTTAGTGTTCATGCTGTTCTCCGACGTGCCTGGGATTGACCAGCAGTAATCCACCCGCACCTGCCGGCAGCCTGGATCGACGGCTCGATCTGGTTGGAGCAGTTGGCCCGCAGATAGGAGATCTTCGACACTGTGAAGTTTGACGCAGGCATTGAACGTTTCCCTGTATGGCGCGTGCGGGGTTGTTCCGTATTGCCTTTTAAAAAAACCTGAAGCCCACCCACCTAGTGTCTTGCCGGCATCGGACTGCTGGCCAACGACACTGGCTTTGATGGGGTTAGTGCCCTTGGCCAGTTGCCCAAGCTCTTCGGTTGTGTCGCCCTACGAAGGGCCGATGGACACGCGTTACCAGGCTACTCATTCGGTCGTTCCAATAGCAGGACCAGGCATGAAGAAGCAGACACATACAGATTCCTCTCCTTGGCGGCCGGCAATTGGACCCCCTGCATTGGCAATGATCATAGTATCAAAGTGCCCGCTTCGCGCGGGGTCTTGGAGGATTTCAGCCAATTGAGCGACTGAATCGCCCCGGATTCTCTAGACACCTTGCAAGCGCGCGCCAGCCTTGATTGCCAGGTCGAGCATGCTCAACCCATCATTGACCATTCGACGCTCACGAATGCCCGTGCGCGATTCTATCCATTCGGGCGTGGTATCCAGGCCGCTGGAAATTTGCTGATTGTCAATTATCTGAGGCGAGTGGTGTCACGCGCGGCCCTAGTTCGCTTCCTGACGCGGGGCACGGCCCAGCGACCAACCAAAATTCATGCCCGCCGCCGCCAGCAGGATCGCGCTCGCGCCAAGCACTTGCAGTGCGCTGAGCGGATGGGCAAAGGCAACCCAGTCGACCAGGATGGCAACGACCGGATAGATGAACGACAGTGCGCCAACCAGCGCCGTGGGGATTTTCTGGATGGCGCTGTACAGCAGGGTCGACATGAGCCCGGTATGGACCACGCCGATAATGATCAGATATGTCCAGGCCCCCTCGACCGTATCGACCCTGCCGAAATCCACGAACGGGGCCAGGACCACCACGCCTACCACCATCTGGATCAGCACGATCAGGTGCGCGGGCAAGTCCTTGAGACGCTTGGTGATCGCCGCCGCCACGGCATAGAAGAAGGCCGAAGCCAGGGCGAGGCAAACGCCGAGCACGTAGTCGGCGCCGGTGGCCTGCCCATTGCCCTTGGCGGACACGATCAGCATCAGCCCGGCGAAGGCCAACAGCAGCCAGCCAACCTTGGCGGCGCTGAGGCGTTCAGCGAAAAACAGCACACCCAAACCGACCAGCATGAACGGCTGAACGTGGTAGACCACCGTGGCAATGGCGATAGAGGAATGTTTGTAGGCACTGAACAGCAGCACCCAGTTCAAAATCAGCGCCACCCCGCCCAGGCATACCAGAATGAACTGCCGGGCGCTGATCAGGGACCGACGCAGCACCCCAAGCACCAGGCACGTGACCAGCATCGCCAGGGCACCGAACAAACAACGCCAGAACACCACGGCCTCCGGGCTCTGCCCCGACATGATGACGAACCAGCCCACCGTGCCGGAGATGACCATGGCCGAAATCATTTCGAGCGTCCCACGGGATTGCGACTTCATCACTCACTGCTTCCTTGCTGTCGACATTGCCGTAACCTAAGCCGCCATTCGCGGACGCTGCCTCGGCAAAATAAACTTTATAATGAACTATTAACCATTATAATGAACAAAGCACCAAAGCGCGTCAACCCAATTAAGGATGATTTATAAAACGAATGACCAATATAACGAACAACCTGTCGAGAAATAACCCGAGCCGAATCGACCTGCTGGCGCTTTCAATCAAACGCGAACGCTTGGCCGCAGGACTTTCCTTGACCGAGCTGGCGAAACGCGCCGGGGTGGCGAAGTCGACCTTGTCTCAATTGGAGTCAGGAATCGGTAACCCCAGCATCGAAACCTTGTGGTCGCTGGCGATGGCAATGGGTTTGCAAGTCACCCGGTTCTTCGAGCAACCCCAACAGCCGTTGCGGGTGATTCGCGCCAACGAGGGCATGACCACCTATGCCGAGACTGCCAATTACGCAGCGACACTGCTTGCCGATTGCCAGGCGGGAGTACAGCGCGACATCTACCGGCTCAAGGTGCAGCCCGGCGAAGTTCGGCTGTCTCAGCCTCACCCACCGGGAACCGTAGAGCACGTAGTGCTGTGCAGCGGCAGCGCCCATATTGGCCCGGCGACTGGGCCTGTATTGCTGAATGCCGGCGACTACATCAGCTACCTGGCGAATGTGCCTCACGTGTTCGAAGCACTTGAGGCGGACACTACTGCAGTGATGGTGATAGAGCATTCCTGAGGTAGGCGCCATGGACACGCCAAAGGATGAATCGCCCTGAATTTTCTGGACGCCCTGACAGCGACTCACGATACCCCTGACTCCAATGGGGAGTTAACAATAACCATTAGAACCCTGATGGAATTCTTCCAGCTCCCGCCATTTTCGTTCGCTCGTGTATCACGAGCGACCTAGGGGCAAGATTGGGGGCATATTTGAAATTTTTCTGCCTGCCCCGCCCATCTCTCGCACGCCGTTGGTACACATCTGCGTTGCCCGCAAAAAGTTGACGTAGTAAGTCTTTTTCAGAGCTTCCGTAACAGCGATCGCTCACCATTGTTGCGAAAACGGTAACTAGGCATTCCAGAAAGCGCGATGGTGCCACTGAAAAGCACATGCTAAGTTTCGCGCCGCGTAACAATTTGAAATATTTTCTATGGCCTGAGTGCGTCTAGCTCGACCATCAGACACTCTTAGCTCAACTTTCCCGGCACTGCCATGCGCCAACTTGCACGGCAGTTGAAAGGCGCCCATGAATCGAAATGAACTGCGAAAATCCGACATCAACCTGATGGTCATTTTCGAAGCGCTCATGCAGGAACAAAACGTCACCCGCGTCGCCGAAAAAATGTATTTAGGCCAGCCAACCGTCAGCACAGCACTGGGACGGCTGCGAACGCTGTTCAATGACCCCCTGTTTGTTCGAGTAGGCCACCGCATGGAGCCCACTCGCCGCGCCGAAGAAATCATCCGGCATCTGTCGCCAGCGCTTGATGCCATGGCCACGGCGCTCAGCCTCGCACACCAGTTCGATCCGCTGGAAAGCTGCCTGACCTTCAAGATCGGCCTTTCCGACGACGTCGAATTCGCCCTGCTGCCGCCCTTTCTGGCGGCGCTGCGCGATGAAGCCCCCAACGTGGTCGTGATCATCCAGCATGCCGACTATTGGCGCATTCCCGACCTATTGGCGTCTGGCGACATCACCGTCGGCATCACCGAGACCCGTGAACTGCCCGCGAATGCCAAGCGCAAACTGCTCAGACGCGTCGAACCACGCATCCTGCGCGCCGATAACGCTGACGCACCTTTGACCCTGGACGAGTTCTGTACCCGCCCCCATGTTCAAGTCTCTTACACGGCCAATATCCACGGTATCGTCGATGAATGCCTGGCTAAAATCGGCCGCGACCGCAAGGTGGTACTGTCGATTCCGCAGTTCAGCTCGCTGCCGGCGGCCCTCAACGCGACCAATCTGCTGGCGAGCTGCCCCGACTACGCGGCGAAGGCGTTGCTGGGGTGGGGCAATTTGCGCGACGAACCCTGCCCGTTCGAGGTGCCGGCACAGGAGTTGTCCATGGTCTGGCTGAGCCTGACTGACAACGACCCGGCCGAGCGCTGGTTGCGCACCCGGCTAGAGCAGCACATGGGCAACCTGGCCGCCACTGCTGCTTAGCCGGCAATTCAAGGTGCGCTGCCCAGCGTGTTGAAGTCACGCAATTTGGCCGGCTGGCGCGGATCACCAATCAGTAGCTGACCTCGCTGATAGGCCGGGTTGACGATGCTTTTCCACGGCTCGAACGTGTCGAAGCGCAGCCCTGCCAGATCCGCCCACGTGTGGATGAAGTGCGACGTGGTCCACTCGCGATGTAATGCATCGCGCAGATCGAGTGGGTTGTCCTCTTTCCAGCTCGGCGAGCGCCATACCAGGAAAGGCACGGTGTACATTGGCCGTGTCGGCGCCTCTTCATTGCGCCCCAGCATGTGCGGGGCCACCGGGTCGTACACCGACTCACCATGATCTGACAGATACACCAGGAAGCCATGCGGGTTGGAGCGCTTGAAGCGATCAATCAACGAGCTGACCACGTAATCGTTGTAGAACACGGCATTGTCATAGTCGTTGTATTTGCGCAGCGTCTTGTCCGTGATATAGCGCGGTACCTCGGCGCTGTCCTGGAACCGCGCGTAGCCGCTGGGAAACCGGTAGCGGTAGTTCATGTGGGTGCCCAGCAGATGCACGACAATCAGCTTTCGCGGCGCCTTGTCCTTGAGAACCTGGCTAAACGGCTCCAGCACGTCTTCGTCGTATTGGCTGGTGGAATTCTGATTCCGGTTGTTGTTCAGGTAGACCTGCTCGTCCGCCTGCTTGGAAAAGGTGGTGAGCATGGTATTGCGCTGGGTCATGGTCTGCTGATTGGTGATCCAGAACGTTTTGTAACCAACCTGCTTCATCATGCTGATCAACGAAGGTGTCGTCAGGTACAGGTCCGGGTGCTCCTGGTCGGCAAAAGTCAACACCTGCTGCAGCACTTCGATGGTATACGGCCGCGGCGCCACTACCTGATCAAACACGTCGAGTTCGGGCCGCAAGGCATCCAGCTGTGGTGTGGTCTGGCGAGTGTAGCCGTACAGACTCATGCGCTGGCGATCAGTCGACTCGCCGATAACCAACACCATTGTCGCTGGCTGCCCGGCATGGGCATCCACTTGATGCTGCAAGGGCGCAATGGCTTTCCAGCCCTCGAACATATTCGCCATATCGGCCAATTGCTGACGGTACTGCGTGTAGCCAATGACCATCTGCCAAGGCGATGCCGACTGTAGATTCTGCTGAAACTTACCGATGCGCATGTCCAGGTCGCCACGCTTGCGGTACTCATGGAGGGCTGAGTAGCCCACCGATGCAAAGGCAATCAGCAGGCACAACACCACCTTGGCACGCCCCGAGAACGCAACGGGGCGAACCCTGAACCATAACCCCAGCGCGATGACGGTATAGGCCACCAGCACGGCCAATTTAGACCAGGAGAAATACTGGGAAATATACTCACTGGACTCACTCATGTTGGACTCGAACATGATAAAGATCGCGCTTTGCGAAAACTCCTGGCCATAGATCAGGAAGTAAGCCAGCGCAGTCAGCGAGCACATCCACAACACCAGCCCTATCAACCCGACGATGGGCCGCGTCCAGCGCGGAAACAGCAATGGCGGGATCAGCCACAGCAGGCTTGCCGCGCTGGCTTGCCAGAAGCCGTCAAGGCCGGCGACATCGGCATGGTAGATCAACCATTGCAGGGGGCCGGAAAAATACCAGAAAAACAGGTACATGACGGCCAGCGAGCGGGCACTGGAACGGCGCAGGAGCGGCGTGCCAGAGGCATTCGCAAAGGGCTGGGCGCCGAGATGGGGCATAGATTTATTCAACGCGTGTAACCTGCGGTTCAAGAGATGAGGAAAAGCCCGGGGTCTCACTGACCAGTGTTTCGATGAGCTGACGGCAAATGGCATGCACCTGGGCCTGCGGCAAGCCCGCATCGACCTCGACCACCCGCGCCCCGGGGAACGTCAAGGCCGCGGTGGCGGCCACCTTGCGCTCGATCAGGGCTAGGTCATGGTCGGGCTTGCGCGCCCAGGCCGTGTGGGCGTCCACATTGAGCCGGATGACCAGCGTGGGCGGTATCTGGGCCATCTCGATGTAGAGGTCGCGCTCACGCCGGGCCAGCAACGCGGTTAACCAACCAGTGGCATGGGCGGCCGACAAGCCAGGGCCATCGTTGAGCCCGGCGATCTGCGCCTGCGGGTAGCGGTCACAGATCACCAGCCGCCCGCTCTCGCGCACGTGCAGCATGTGCAGGAAACGACGCCAGCGCAGCCTGCCGAACAGGTAGATGACCGCAGCCGTGACAGGCCCGGGAATACGCTCGCCGGGCGTTCGAGCCCGACTGGCCTTGGCGGACAGATGCCGCTCCAGCATCGCGCCTATCCACGGCAACTGCCGAATCTTCAGCCCCAGCGCCCCGGAGCCCAGCCCCAGGTAGGCATATTGGCTATTGGCAATGACTGAGCATAGGTAGTGCGCCGTGGTGGTCTTCCCGGCACCGTCCGGGCCGATGATGGCGACCAACGGCGCCAGGCGCCGGAAGGCGCTACGGCTGGCCATTACACGGCGCGCTGGCGGGCCAGGCATGCGTTGATGGCATGCTTGGCCTGGTCGATGACGGTATCCAGGGGCTGGGTACTGTCCAGATCAATGATCGGACTGCCCTGGTATTCCAGCTGCGGCACCAACGCGATTTTGGTGGCCAACGACGCGTAGCGGTGGTCCGGTTTGCGCTTGTAGGCCGTTTCCAGATCGACATTGAGCCGAATCACCACGTCAGGGCGATAGCTCACCATGTAGCAGTACAGCAAGCGCTCGCAACGTGCCAGGCAGCGCACCAGCGCATTGCGATGCGGTACGCCACTGAGGCCCGGGCCATCGATCTTCATTTTGGCCACGGCAATTTGCGGAAAGCGATCAGCGATCACCGCAACACCCTGGCGTCGCAGCGACATCATCTTCTGATAGCGCCGCCAACGCCGTACAGACAGCAGAAAAATCGCGGCCGCCGCCAGGGTACTCGGCGCCTCGATGGAGGTTCGCGACGCTTCGCCTGGCGACACTGTTTTCGGCGAGTTTTTGGCAATCAGACGCTTGAGTACGCCCCCCACCATCGGCAAGCCCACCAGTTTCTCGCCCAAGGCCTTGGATTGGATGCCCAGATGGCAGCTTTCAACCTGTCCGGACTCACGCATCCACGCCAGGATAGCGTCGGAAACAGTGGTCTTGCCCGCACCATCGCAGCCTACAAAGGCGATCACCGGTGCTAGTTCGTTCTCATGGTTCATCGACATCTCAGCGGCCTCCCGTGCCATGGCTCAGAGCGGGACGCGGCAGCGGCGCATGCCCACCTGTCACGACCTTGAATTTACCCTCGACCAACTCGACAACCTTGTCCGCCACCTCGATCAGGCGCGGACGGTGCGACACGGCGATAATGGTGATGTTCGGCGTCAACGCCTTGAGCGTGGCGCAGATGTCAGCTTCGGATTCGGCGTCCAGCGCACTGGTGGCCTCGTCCAGGATCAGCAGGCGGGGCCGGTGCGCGAGCGCGCGGGCGATAATGATTCGCTGGCGCTGACCACCGGACAGTTGGCCGCCCCGCTCCCCAACCCGCGTGTGCAGGCCGTAATCCAGGCCCTGCACGAATTCCCAGGCGCCGGCCTGACGCAACGCATGCTCGGCATCGGCTTCGGTCAATGACGGCTCACCGAGGGTGACGTTGGCCAGCACACTGTCGTGTAGCAGCAGGGTTTCCTGGGTCACGTAGCCAATCATCCGGCGCCAACTGCGCCGTTGCAGATCGCCCAACGCCCGGCCATCCACGCGGATGCTGCCGTCTTGAGCCACCAGCAAAGCGCACAGCAGGTCAAGAACCGTGGTTTTGCCGGTGCCCGACGGGCCAACCAGCGTTGTCATGGTGCCCACCTCGAAACTCACGCTGGCCTCGTCGAGGACGCGTCGACCGCCGTAGGTAAACGAAACCTGATCGAACACAATGTTCCGGGCCAACGTTGGCTGGAGGCTGCCGCCGGCGGGTTCGCGCTGGGCCTCGGCTTCTTCCACCGCCTCGCGCAGGGCCCAGAACGCGCTCTCCTGCCCGACCATGCGGTGATAGCGCTGCTGCGCCTTGTGCATCAGCCCAAGCACGCGCACGACCATGAATATCAGCACCATCACCGAGGACATCGGCAGCTTCCAGATCACCAGGCCGGCGTACAGACCGCCTGCGGCCAGCAGCGCCAGCAGCGGCTCCTGCAGGGCGCGCAGGGTCTCGCGACTGGTGACTTCCTTTTCCATGGCAATGTTGAGCTCGGTCGCCTGGCTGCGCAGCAGCGAATCGGCGATGTCCTCGCGGGCCATCGCCTTCAGCGGTTTGACCGAACCCAGGGTGTCGCTCAGGTTGATCAGCAGTTCGCGCATCAGCCCGGTCTGGCTTTTGCCGGCCTTGCGCGAGGTTTTCACCAGGCCTCGCAAGGCCAGTAAAATGGTCAGGCCCAGGGCAATACACACCAGGGCGGCCTGCCAGGACACCACGAAGGCAATGATGGCGTAGGCAATGGCCTGAATCGTCAGGGCCACCATGTTGGCGGCGTGCTCGTAGGCCGTCGAGGCACGGAACGCCTCGGTGGCCACGGCGTTGGCCAGGGCCCCGCCCGGCTGACGCAGGTAATGCTCCCATCGGCTGCCCAGCGTGGCATTGATCAGGTCGACACGCAGGTCCGTGGCTACGTGTGCCACGGTGTAGCCCACCTGACGGTTGGCCAGCAGAATCAGCAGGCTGGTCAAGGACATGCCGACCACGATGATAATCAACAATACGGTGATGGAGGGCTCCAGCCCTACACTGTGCAGCACGCTGGCAACATGGCCGGCCACCATGCTTGAGTGGCCGCTGTCACCCAGCATGACCGACACCAGGGGCAGCATGGTGGTCAGGCTCGCGCCCTCCACCACACCGGCGACCACCAGGCTGAGCAGCATCAAGATAGTGCGAAGGGGGTAGGATTTGCCGAATGCCAGGATGATTCTCATGCCACCGACTCCAGGATATCGCTGTCACGCAGGGCGGCGAAGGCCTCCACCATGACGTCGATTTCCTGTTCCGAATGGGCCGCGCTGACACTGCACCGCACCAGCGTGATGCCCGCAGGCGCGGCCGGCGGCAGCACCAGGTTCACGTACACCCCGTGCTCGATCAACGCTCGCCAGAAGCGCACGCCCTGCTCCTTGGTACCGATCATCACCGGCACCACCGGGCTGGCGTGCGGGCCCACCTGGTAACCCAATGCTGCCAGGCCGTCATACAGGCGATGGGCGTTTTGCCACAGCTTTTCGCGCAACTCAGGGGCTTGTGCAATGGTCTGCAGCGCCGAACGCACGGAGGCAATGGCCGATGGCGACGGCGAGGCGGTGAAAATATAAGGACGACTGGCATAGCGCAGCACTTCCATGCCGCGGTCATTACCCACCGCAAAGCCGCCAATGGCCGCGAGGCTCTTGCTGAACGTCCCGAGGATGATATCGACGTCCTGCTCCACATCCAGCGCCTGGGCCAGGCCACGGCCAGTCGCGCCCATCACGCCGAAGGAGTGCGCCTCGTCCAGCAGCAGGTAACCACCCAGGCGGCGCTTGATCTCGACGATTTCCTGCAGCGGAGCCACGTCACCGAGCATGCTGTAGATGCCTTCGACGATGATCAGCGCATGCTTGGCCTGTTCGCCGAGGCGCACCATGCGTCGCTCAAGGTCCGCGGCGTCGTTGTGACGAAAGCGGATGATCTGCGCCCCTCCCAGGGCGCATGCATCGTAGATACTGGCGTGGCAATCGGCATCGAGCAGCACCACGGCCTTGGGCGTCGCCAGGGCGCTGATGATGCCCAGGTTGGCGACATAACCGGTGGAGAAGACAATGGCGGATGGCCGCTCGAAGAACGCCGCCAACTCCTGCTCCAGTGCCACGTGCCCGCCGTAACTGCCGTTGGCCATGCGCGAACCGGTGGTGCCAGTGCCCTGCTCGACCAGGGCAGCCTGGGCGGCGGCAATGGCCTGAGGGTCAAACGTCAGGCCCAGGTAGTTGTTGGTACCGGCCAAAATGACGCGACGATTGCCGATGCGTCCCTGGGTGGCGCAATGGACCTCATCGATGCAGGTGCCAAAAGGGTTGAGGCCGTCGTCCTGGAACGCTTCGCGCTCCTGTGCCAGGCGGGAAAAACTGTCATACAACCCCATGATGCTCCTCCAGGTAGATCATCAGTGCGTCGGTGAGATCGGCGGGTGTGCTGACATCGATCAGGATATTGATTGGGATAGACAGGTCGAACTGGTCTTCCAGCATCATCAGCAAGTCCATGATCTTGATGGACTCAAGGCCCAGGTCTTCGATCAGGTTGCTGTGCAGGCCTACTGGCCGTTGCTTGTCGGCGGTCAAGCCGCTCAGGCATTCCAGGATGTAGTCGGTGACGACTTCGCGCTTCAACATAAAAAGAGTCTGATATCTGTATGAAAGTGGGATCAAAACAACCGTTCACGCAACGCGTGTTCAAGCTCGATGGCCGGGTACCAGCCCAGGTCCTTCGAGATAAGGCGGTTGCTGGATGACCAGTCGGGATGGATAAGCTCGTTGACCTTGCTCGGCGTCAGCATGGGCTCGCCACCTGCCAGGCGATGCCAGGCCAGGTTCAGGCGTGACAGCTGCAAGAGTAAGGCTGTGGGAACACCGATCAGACGCACCGGCCCGCCGCGTATCAGCGCCCCCATGGCGGCCAGTTGCTTCCAACCGTAGCCATCCTTGGCACCGTCATTGATTTCGTAGCGCACGGCATGAATGGCCTCCACGTCCAGCCAGCGCAGGGTGGCCTGGACCAGGTCTTCCACATGCAGAAAAGACAGCCGTGCATCGGCATGGCCAAGCCGGGGCAGCCAGCCACGCAGCAGTGCCGACAGTACCGGCTGCAATTCGCTGTCGCCTGGCCCATAGACGGCCGTAGGCCGGAAAATGCTGATGGGCATGTCGGCGGCCGCCTGGAGGGCAGCGACTTCGGCATCGAACTTGGACTCGGCGTACCACGACAGGTGCGGGTACCTGGCAGCCAGCGAAGAAAACAACAGGAAACGCTCGCAACCGGCAGCCTTGGCTGCCTGCACCAGGCGCCGGGTGCCCTCGACGTTACAGCGCTGAAACACTACGCGGCTGCGACCACGCACCTGGCCAGCACAATGGATGACTGCACTGGCGCCGCTGACCAGCCTGGCCAGCGATGCCTCATCTTCCAGCGACCCGCGCACCCACGTCACGGCGTCCAGGCTCGCCACCGATCGGCGGGTCAACGCACGCACGGCGATACCGCGCGCCAACAGGGCCTGCAGAATGCGCCGGCCGATAAAGCCGGTGGCCCCCGTGATTGCCACGGTCAGGCTCATCAGGCGATGGCCGCGGCAGGCAACGCAAGAGCGTCGAGCATGCTCAGGTAGCGACGTTTGGCCTCAGCACGTGCCGGTTTGCCGGATGAGGTACGCGGAATGCTTTGCGGCGGTACCAACTGAATGTCGACGCTGACGCCGAACTCACTCTGGATGCGCCCCGACAGCGAGCGGACCATTTGCTCGCGCGATGCGGGCGAGGTCACCCGGCACTGGATCTGCATCACCACCACCGACTCATCACCGCGCGACGTCACGAAGGCGATCGCATCGCCCGGCCGCACGCCAGGCTCGCCCTCGGCCACGTGCTCGATATCCTGAGGCCAGATGTTGCGCCCGCGAATGATAATGAGGTCTTTCTTGCGGCCGGTGACATGTAGATTGCCCTCGAACAAATAACCCAGGTCGCCGGTGCCCAGCCATTGGGAGGCCTGCAGTTGCGAGTCAGGGTCGCGGAAATAGCCACTCATCAGGCTGGGGCCGGCAATGAATATCTGCCCCACCTCGCGCTCGCCGAGCACCTCACCCTGGGCGTTGCGAATTTCCAGCCGGTGCCCGGGCAGGACCGCCCCGCAGTTCACGAACGTGCTGACGGCACGTGTGCGTGACGTGGGCGGTACGGCCTTGCCGCTGTGCTCCAGTACATCGCGATCGATCACATCGGCCCGCAGGCCTTTGGGGGTGTCGGCAAAGCTGACCGCCAGGGTGCTTTCCGCCAGACCGAAGCACGGCATGAACGCCTCTGTCGCGAAACCTGTTGCCGCAAAACGTTCGGCAAATTGCGTCAGTGCCTCGAACGGGACCGGCTCTGCGCCCACACCAGCAACCCGCCAACTTCTCAGGTCAAGCTCGGCCAGGTCCTTGTCACTGCAACGCCGCAGGCACAGGTTGTAACCGAACGGTGGCGCCACGGACACCGTGCCACGATTGCGGCTGATCAGCTTCAACCATTGCAAGGGGCGCATGGCGAAGTCCTGCGTGCGCAGGTAGTCGACCGACAGTTGAGTGGCGACGGGTGTGAGGACGAACCCCACCAGGCCCATGTCGTGATAGAAAGGCAGCCATGAAACGCAGCGGTCGCCTTCGCGCAGCTTGATGCCGTCACGACTGATAACCTGCAAGTTGGCCATGACCGCGCGCTGGGTAATCACCACGCCTCGAGGAAAGCGGGTGCTGCCCGAGGTGTACTGAAGGTACGCCACATCGTCCGCGCCAGGTGCCTGCAATTCGACCTCGGCCTCTGGCAGCGCGTCGATGTCGACACCACTGAGCAAGGGCATCGGCGGCATATCGGCAGCGGCCTCTCGCACCAGCGGCAGCCATTCCTCGCCACCGCACACCGCAGCCGGGCTGCAACTGTTCAGCAACCCACGCAGCTTGTCCACGTAGGATGAATGCTGGCCAACCCCCATGGGAATGGGCAACGGCACGGGGATCAGCCCCGCGTATTGGCAGGCGAAGAACACTTCGACGAACGTGGCATTGGTGTCGGCGATCAGTGCCACCCGGTCGCCCCGCACCAGCCCCAAGCCGAGCAGGCGACGTGCGCCCATCAGGGCGCGCCGTTTCAGCATGCGGTACTCGAACGAACTGACCAACTGACTGCGTCGGTCATAAAAGTTCATGCCGGTTTGACCGGTGGCGGCATAATCCAATGCTTCTACCAGACTTTCAAAGTCTGCGTGACGCATGGGTATGGAATGATTTGAGCTTGTTTCTGACATATACAGCACAGCCATTAGATGAGAACCTTCGGCCTGATCGCATGACGGCAAATCCACCCGCAACATTTCATTTGGCCGATGCATTTATCAGGCGACAATAAGATAGGAAACAGCGCATCTGCGCCGCAGCCAGCAAGCGATTGTTACCTGCGCAGTGTTCAAGTTCTGATTGAATCAAATTCGGCGCGAAGATTAACAGGAGTTGTTTTCTGAACGACTATTCATTTATCAGATACCCGCCATCTGAAACAGCGATGAAGATTTTATATACAAACTTAGTTAATAGCGGTTTCATTTACGCCGCATTTGCGGTGATCAACCGTGCGTTACGTTAATTAAGTTAACACCCCCTCGAAGTTAGTTGGATTTAGGTCAGCCATGATTTCCATAGAACAGGTCAGCGACAAGGCTGGTTTAAAAGCCTTCATCTCCCTGCCCTCCCACTTGTACGCAGACGATCCCCACTGGGTCCAACCCCTGCATGTGGAACGTATCGAGCATCTGTCGGCGAAGAACCCGGCATCGGACCATATTCACTGGCAGGCCTGGATTGCGCGACGCGGCGGTGAAGTGGTGGGCCGCATTACCGCTCAGGTGGATTCACTGCATCGTGATCTGCACGGCATGGACACCGGCCATTTCGGCATGCTCGACGCCATCGATGACGAGGCAGTGTTCAGCCTGTTGACTCATACGGCGGAGACCTGGCTGCGCAAACAGGGCGCCCACCGAATCACCGGCCCGTTTGGCTTGAACATCAATCAGGAAAGCGGCCTGCTGGTCGACGGGTTCGATACACCGCCGTCGGCGCTGATGGAGCATGGCAAGCCCTACTACGCCGCGCGCCTGGAGCAGCAGGGCTACGCCAAGGGCATGGACCTGCTGGCTTACTGGATGCGACGCACCGACCTGTCCTTCACCCCGGCGCTGACATCACTGATGGACTGCATGCGCGGTAGAGTCACCATCCGGCAGCTTGACCGCAAGCATTTCGCACGGGAAATGCAGGTACTACGCGCCGTGTTCAACGATGCCTGGCAGAAAAACTGGGGGTTTGTACCGTTCACCGAACGTGAGTTCGACGAGATGGGCGCGCAACTGAAATTCCTGGTGCCCGAAGACATGATCTATATCGCCGAGGTCGACGGTGAGCCCTGTGCCTTCATCGTTGCCCTGCCCAACATCAACGAAGCCATCGCCGACCTGGATGGGCGCCTGCTGCCATTGGGCTGGGCCAAATTATTGTGGCGTCTGAAAGTCAGTGGCGTACGCACCGCGCGGGTACCGCTGATGGGTGTGCGACAGCAGTACCAGTTCAGCCGAATGGGGCCGATCATCGCACTGTTGCTGATCGAAGCCTTGAAGGCGCCGTTCGAGAAACGTGACATCGAAGCACTGGAAATGTCCTGGATCCTGGAAACCAACACCGGTATGCGGGCGATTCTGGATCGCATCGGTGCCGCCCCCTACAAACGGTATCGCCTGTATGAAAAAGCAATTTGAACCACCGCGTTTCGACGCGCTGGTGCTGGGTGCGGATCGCCATGGCCATGACCCGGTGGCTGCGCTGGGCTCGGCGGGTTGCAAGGCGCTGACGCCAATCGCAGGGGTGCCGATGCTGCACCGTGTGCTGGGCGCTTTGCACGACAGCGCCCAGGTTGGCCGGGTAACGTTGATCGGGCCTTCGCTGGCGCTGCTGGAGAAGGACCTCCATGTACGGTCGATGATCCTCAGCGAGCAGTTGAGCTTTCTGCAACCCCAGGCAACCCCGGCTGCAAGCGTCGCCCATGGCCTGGCCAGGCGACAACACTGGCCATTGTTGGTGACGACCGCCGACCATGCCTTGCTGCGCGGCGACATGGTCGACTACTTCCTCACCCAGGCAGCCGCCCTGGATTGTGACGTGGCGGTTGCCGTGACGCCCCTGGAGACAGTGCTGCAACGATTCCCCGGCACAGCCAGAACGGCCATCCGGCTCAAGGGTGGCCCGTATTGCGGCAGCAACCTGTTCGCCTTCCTCACCCCACAGGGTGCCAAGGTGGCGCAGTACTGGCGTGGCATGGAAGAAGCGCGCAAGCGTCCCCGACAAGTTGTGGCCCGTGCGCTTGGCCCGCTGGCTACCGTGCGCTACCTGCTGGGCGAACTGTCCCTCAAGCATGCGCTGAACCAGCTTTCCCGGGTGCTCGGCGCACGCGTGGGCGCTGTGGTCATGCCCTTCCCGGAAGCGGCGGTGGATGTGGATTCAGCCAACGACTTCGCGCTGGTGGAACGCACCCTGCGCGAGATGGCCAAGGACCACGGGCGCCCTGCGGCCTGACCGACTCACCCGCTTCATTCCCCTTTTTACTGTGCACGGCTGATGCCGCGTTGAAGGCTTGCGGTACATGCTTACGATCGAGCGCTACATCATTTCCGAAGTACGCCGTCCTGTGACGATGATGGTTGGCTTCCTGACCTTTGTTTTCGCCAGTTACTCGGCCGAACGCTACCTGACGGAGGCCGCCAATGGCACCCTGGCGCTGGGGGTGGTCCTCGACATCGTTTTCTACAAAGTGCTGATCGCGCTGGAGATGCTGCTGCCCGTCGGGCTGTATGCCTCGGTGGCCATCGCGCTGGGTCGGCTATACAACGACTCGGAAATCACCGCCATCCTGGCGTCCGGCGCCAGCCCGTTGCGTATCTACCGGGCCATTCTGATCATCGCCACACCGCTGGCCCTGGCGGTGGCTGCGCTGTCGTTCTACGGCCGGCCCTGGGCCTATACGCAAACCTATCAACTGGAACAGCAATCGCGCTCCGACCTCGACGTCAGTCACCTGCAGGCCCAACGCTTCAACCTCAACGATGACAACGGCCGGATGATCCTGGCCCAGCACATCGACCCGGACACCAACCAGCTCACCGACGCGCTGATCTACGACCCGACCGAAGGCAAAAGCCGCGTGCTGCGCGCCAACGTGGCGACCATCACCGATCCCGACCCCACGACGCCGGCGCTGACCCTGCAACAGGGCACCAGTTATACGCTGGAGCATCGCGGCAGCAAGGACAGCACACTGAATTACAAAGCGTTGCTGCTACACCTCAAGCCGGTGGAACCGACCGATGAGTCAAAGCGCAAATCCACCCCCAGCGCGACGCTGGCCATGTCGGCCATGCCCCAGGACAAAGCCGAACTGCAATGGCGTGAAAGCCGCGGCCTGAATGCCATTCTCATGGCCCTGCTGGCCGTGCCGCTGAGCCGGACCGCACCACGCAAAGGCCGGTTCTCAACCCTGCTGCCGATCGCGATCCTGTTTACGGTGATCTTCTATGCCGGCAACCTGTGCCGCACCCTGGTAGCCAATACCGCCCTGCCCCTGATCCCGGGCCTGTGGCTGGTCCCCCTGCTGATGCTGGTTGGTCTGGGGGCCTTGATGGCTCGTGACCTGCGGCTGCTGCCGAGGTTTTCGCGATGAGCCTTTGGGGTCGCTACCTGGTCAGGAACGTGTTCGTGGGTTTCGGTGCTGCCGCTGCGCTGCTGATTCCGTTGTTCACGACTTTTGATCTGATCAGCGAACTCGACAATGTCAGCGCTGGCGGCTACCGCTGGACCCAGGCGGTGGCGGTGGTGCTGATGACGCTGCCCCGTCGCCTGATCGACCTGGGGCCCTTCATCGCCCTGTTGGGCGGCATCGTCGGCCTGGGCCAACTGGCGGTCAGCCAGGAGCTCACGGCCCTGCGCGCCGCTGGTGTGTCCATCGTGCGTATTGCCCTGGCGGCCGTTACCGCAGGCGTGCTGCTGACCGCCAGCCTGGCAGCACTGGATGAATGGGTAGCCTCACCGTTGCAGCAGCGCGGCCTGCAGATGCGCAACGCCGCCATCACCAGTTCCGATGAGGCAGTCAATGCCAAGGGGACGCTGTGGGCCAGGCGCGGCAATGAAATCGCCAGGATCGACAGCGTGGCCGCGCACAACCGGCCCATGGGCATCGAGATATTCCACTACAACCCGGACAACACCCTGGTCAGTTACATTCACGCCGACAATGCCAGCGTATCCCAGGACGGCAGCTGGACGCTCAACCAAGTCAACTTCAAGCAATGGAGCAACGGCGAAGAAACGGTCCGCGAGTTGGATAGCCTGCAATGGACGTCGATCTTTTCCAGTATTCATCTCAAGGAGCTGACCCTGCCCAGCGACAGTTTTTCCATCAAGCAGTTGAGCCGCTACATCCACTTTCTCAAGGCCACCGATCAACCGGTCGATCAGTACAGCATCGCCCTGTGGCAGAAGTTCGGCCGGCCGATCCTGACGCTGGCGATGATCCTGCTGGCGGTACCCTTCACCTTCGTGCAACAGCGCGACCCCGGGATGGGCAGCCGCCTGGCGGTGGGCGCTGTCGTCGGTCTGCTGACCTATGTAGGTAATCAGATCATCGTCAACCTGGGGCTGCTGTTTGCCCTGAATCCGCTGTTGACCACCTTGTTGCCACCGCTGTTTATTCTGGGCGCGGCATTGATGCTGGTCTATCGCTTCGACCGAAACGCCTAGGCAACGTCATGAACATCAACCCACCTTCAATTGCTAAGCCACGATGCATCGGCGTTTTGATCAACCCCCTCAGCGGCCGCGTCCGTCGCCAGCAGGCACGCATGTGCCGCCTGATCCATAGATTGCCCCGCGCCCGCGTCGCGCAGGTGCGCACCCCGGCCGAGGTCGAGACTGCCATCGCCAGCTGGGCGCTGATGGAAAACGACTTGTTGGTCGTAGTGGGCGGGGATGGCACGCTGCAGGCGGCGCTCACCAGCCTGCTGCAAACCCCGGGGGCGAAAGTCCCCAAGGTGTTCATCGTCCCCGCAGGCACCACCAACATGAGTGCCAATGCCATCGGGTTGCGTGGCAGCCCACTCAGGGCAATCAAGGCACTGACGCGCTGGCTGACCCATGACGACCACACCGCGCGGGAGAAACCCACGGCTGTACTGCAAGTGTCTGACTCGCACACCCGGCGAGCACAATGCGGCCTGTTCTTTGGCGCGGGTTCAATCGTCACCGGCGTTCGCTATTTTCATGAACGGGTTCGCCCCACCGGCCTCAAGGGGCTGGCAGGGCCATTGACCGCCTTCGTGCGCATGCTGCTGGCGTTGTTTTCCCGCACGGCCAGCCATCTGCTGCCGACCGTCAACGCCCCTATCACGGTGAACGGCACGACACGCGAGGCGCCATGGCTGCTGGTATTGGCCACCACCCTCGACAAATTGCTGCTGGGCAGCACGCCATTTTGGGGCGCCGAGCACCCGCCCATGCGCCTGACCGCCATTGCCCAGGCCCCTGCCCGCCTGTGCCGGGCCTTGCCCGCCGTACTGCGCGGGCGACCCAACGCGGCCATGCGCCAGGATCCGGGCTACCTGAGCCACAACGCCCAGCACGCCAGCATTGACCACCTGCACGAATACCTACTGGACGGCGAGATATTCCCGGTGACCGGAACACTGGAAATCAAGGCCAGCCCGCCCGTGCGCTTCATCACCTTGTAAGGACATTCCATGATTGAGATTGAACGGGACCCGGCGACACTCCCCCTGTTCGAGTTGGTGAGCCGTGAACTGGCGCGCCCGGTGGACCAAGACCTGCACGCACTGACTGAAGCGCTGATGGCGCGGTTCGGCGCAGGCATCTCAGCGATCCTGTTCTACGGTTCTTGCCTGCGCACACGCACCACCGATGAGGGGTTGATCGACCTGTACGTCCTGGTGGATCACTACCAGGACATCCACACCTCCCGGCTCAGTCAATGGGCCAACGCCCTGCTGCCGCCCACGGTGTTTCTGTTCACGGCCACTGATACCGCCGGCAAAACCCTGCGCGCCAAGTGCGCCATTCTTTCGGTGAGCGACTTTGAACAAGGCACCCATAGCTGGTTTCAAAGCTACCTGTGGGCGCGTTTTGCCCAGCCTAGCCGCCTGGTGTTCAGCCGCACGCCCGCCATCCAACGGCGCGTGGAGCGAGCGGTGTGCCGCGCGGCCTTGCGCATGATCAGCGAAACGGTCTCCCTGCAAGCTCCCTTGTTCAACAGCGACACGTTCTGGACCCGCGCTTTGAGCTTTACCTACGGCAGCGAACTGCGGCCCGAAAGCAGCAACCGCCCGGCACTGATTACCCAGCAGAATCAAGGCTACCTCGCCGCCCTCCTGGTCGCGGCCGCCCAGGTCGATGGCGTTGGCTTTGCCGGGTCGATGACCGACGAGCTGTATATCAACCACAGCACCGCTGAACAGCAGCGACGGCAGGCGCGGCACTGGCGGACCCGGCGCATTCAGGGCCGGGCATTGAACCTGGTGCGCCTGATCAAATCGCTGTTTACCGTCAAGGGCGCAGTGGATTACGCCATCTGGAAACTGGAGCGCCATTGGGGCGAGCCGATCAAACAGCCGGAACGGTTGCGCCGCTATCCGCTGGTGTTCTGCTGGCCGCTGCTGTGGAAGCTGTTGAAACAACGACCTCATACATGAAACCGACAGGATATTTCCCATGAGCACCAGGAAGACGGCTTTGACCCCCAAGAAAAAACGCAAACATCGTCCCAGCGTCGCCATCGGCCTGTGGATCATCAAACGCCTTGAAAATCTGATACGGCGCAGCTCTACGGTGGGTAACACGCCGTTCTTTGACCCGGCCATCTTCGCCTGGACCCGGGAGCTGGAATCCCGGTCGGCGGTGATTCGCGCCGAGCTCGATGCCGTGCTGCGCAACAGCGATGCCATTCCCAGTTTTCAGCAGATATCCAAAGACCAGGCCAGACTGACCCAGGACGACCGCTGGAAGACATTCTTCCTCTACGGCTATGGCTACAAGATCGACGGCAATTGCGCCCAGTGCCCACAAACGACCCAGGCCATCGAGGCCATCCCGGGCATGTACACCGCGTTTTTCTCGATTCTCAGCCCCGGCAAGCACATTCCCCCCCACCGCGGGCCTTACAACGGATTGCTGCGGGTGCATCTGGGGTTAATCATCCCGCAACAGGCCGAACAGTGTCGTATAGAGGTGGGTGATGAGGTCCACCATTGGCAGCAGGACAGTTGCCTGGTATTCGACGACACTTACAAGCATCAGGTCTGGAACGACACTGACGAGCGGCGCGTGGTGCTGTTCCTGGATGTGCAGCGGCCCCTGACATTACCAGGCCGCTTACTGAACCGGGTGGTGCTCAAGCTGATCCAGTGGTCGCCGTTCATACAGGACGCGCGCAGGAATCAGCAGAACTGGGATCGCGGGATCCTCAACCAGTAAATCATCGCCAATCAGGCTCCGGGGCTCCCCCGACGCCTGATTGGCGCGGTATCACGGCTTGCAATCAGGCTTGAGGGTGTCGAATCGCGACGCATCAACCAAGCCCAGGTGCGCAAGCACATCACGCCCCAGCTTGACCGGCGAACCACCTTTGCTGTGGGTTTTCAGCATAAGGTCCTCGGCGTATACCTTGTCACCCAGGCACAGCGACATCCGCACCAACTGATGCTGAGTGCTGCCAAAGGCGCTTTTGGTTTTTTCGGTGCGCAGTACTTTCCTCTCCAGCGTCAAATCGGTCGTGCCCGTCAATGCGTGCATCACCGGTACACTGAAACGCGCCCAATTCTCACCATTTTTCTGGAATAGAACGAGGTCATGAACTTCAATGGAAGACTTCGGCGAAGTGGGACTAAGTTCGACCTCCACACTCCCTTGCTCAGGTTGAATCAGTGCCTTTTCCTGCCAACCGAAAACGGCGGCCTGGGTCAATTGCGGAATAATCAATGCCAACATAAAGCTGCTTAAAACTGTGGTATAGCGACGCATTATTTCACCCGACGCAAATAGTAATTTCAGATAATGCAACAATAAAGCCCAATAACAGGCGCCCTGTGTTCAGCGCACTTTATCATCCGCTCTTATTTTACAAAATTAAATTATACCTAGCGCTAAAATATACACGCAC
>NZ_VJWO01000159.1:0-721 GCF_014889455.1 Pseudomonas sp. K8 | reverse complement strand
CTGCGATGGTGAGTGACGCGATCGGCCACCCTGGCGCCTCACGCCGCCCGAGCCGACGCTGGGTCAATGCCACCGCTCGTCGCGTGGTGAAGCGCGTGGAGGCAGAGCGCGCCGTCTGGCAGGTGTGGCACCTGCGCGCCGAGGCATGGCGCCACGCTCGAGCCAACGACATCGCTCCCGATCTGATGGCCAAGGCGGTGAGTCGGGTGGTGAGCCGTGCCGTGGCAGACCACTGCGAGCCCCTGAACGATCCTGACCCTCTACTCCAGGCGTCGACCACTCCCCCAGCCCTCCAGAGGCCTGGCGGTGTCTGCGTGTATGTCGAGCACGACTCGCGACTGCTGACATCGCGTCCCGTGGTGGAGGCCGAGCGGCTATTGCTGAGGACGGCGAAGCGTCGTGGCGGAGCAACCGCCCCCGAGAGCGTCGTCCACGCTGCGATCGCCAGAACCCGCGCGACTGACCGTCCCCTCAACGCCCCCCAAGCGGCGTTCGTCCACGAGCTTTCGACCTCCGGTCGGCGTCTCCAGCTGGCCATCGCGCCGGCGGGCAGCGGCAAGCCGACCGCGCTGGCCGTGCTGAGCGAAGCGTGGCGCCGCCCCGGCGGCGACGTGCTGGGCCTGGCGCCGTCGGCGGTCGCCGCCCAGCAGCTCCGCGACGCCTTCACCCCTGCGTCGGACACGACCGGCCCCGCCGTCGTGTGCGAGACGTTGAGTAAGTA
>NZ_VJWO01000158.1:0-726 GCF_014889455.1 Pseudomonas sp. K8 | reverse complement strand
TAGTACAGGGTGTTGCCGTCGGCGCTGAACACCGGGCCGGCATCCCAGGCCGGGTTGGCGGCGGTCAGGTTGACCGGTGCCTGCTTGCCCTCGGCCTCCAGGCGGTACAGGTCGAAGTTGGTCGACCACGCTTCTTCGCGGCCGGCCACGCGGATGCTGGCCACCACGCTCTTGCCGTCCGGCGCCCAGGTGAAATCGTCATTGCCGCCGAACGGCTTGGACGGCGCATCGCCGGCCAGCGTAGCGCTGATCGCCGAGGCGCCCTTGACCGCAGCGGCCTTGGCAGCCGGCAGCGGGGCCACGAACAGGGTGTTGCGGCGGCCGTCGTTCCAGGTGTCCCAATGGCGCACGAACAGGCTGTCGAACACTTCACCGGTGTTCTTGCGCGCTTTGTGCGCGTCCAGCTTCTTGCTGGTGCAGGCCAGGTCCGAACCGCAGTCCTGGAACACGCCGGCGCTGAAGGCCACGCGGTCGCCCTGCGGCGAGATCTGGAAGCTGTCCACGTCCACCGCGAAATCGGTCAGCTGGCGCGGGGTGCCGCCGGCCAGCGGCATCGCGTACAGCTGCTGGCTGCCGCCCTTGGCGCTGAGGAAGTACACGGTCTGGCCATCGGCCGACAGCGCGGCCGAGTTGACGTTCCAGCCGGCCGGGGTGAGCGGCTTGGGCGGGGCTGCATCGCGGGTGCGCAGGTTGCGGATGAACAGGCCGGTACTGGCCTTGCTGTCA
>NZ_VJWO01000157.1:0-726 GCF_014889455.1 Pseudomonas sp. K8 | reverse complement strand
ACCCATGGCGGCGTGACCGAGGCCAATGCCCACCCGCACATCAGCCACGGCGTGGCGCTGGTGCACAACGGCATCATCGAGAACCACGAGGAGCAGCGCGAGAAGCTGCGCGCGCTCGGCTACGTGTTCGAGTCGCAGACCGACACCGAAGTCATCGCCCACCTGATGCACCATCACCTCAAGGGCGGCGACAGCCTGCTCTCGGCGCTGCAGCGCACGGTCAAGGAACTCACCGGTGCCTATGCGCTGGCGGTGATGAGCCGTGCCGAGCCGGACCACTTCGTCTGCGCGCGCATGGGCTGCCCGCTGCTGGTGGGCCTGGGCCAGGGCGAGAACTTCGTCGCTTCCGACGTCTCGGCCATCATCTCCTCCACCCGCAACGTGATCTTCCTGGAAGAGGGCGACACCGCCGACATCCGCCGCGATGTCGTGCAGGTGTTCGACGAGCACAACCTGCCGGTGGACCGTGGCGTGCACCAGTCGGATGTGTCGCTGGCCTCGCTGGAGCTGGGCCCCTACCGCCGCGTCATGCAGAAGGAAATCCACGCGCAGCCGCGCGCGCTGGGCGACACCATCGAAGCGGCCATCGATGCCGGTGGCTTCCCGGCCGAACTGTTCGGCAAGAATGCAGAAGCCGTTCTGTCGGGCATTGAAGGCGTGCAGATCCTCGCCTGCGGCACTAGCTACTACTCCGGCCTGACCGCGCGCTACTGGATCGAATCCATC
>NZ_VJWO01000156.1:0-727 GCF_014889455.1 Pseudomonas sp. K8 | reverse complement strand
GCCATGGCGCTGGCCGGCGTGCTGCGCTTCGCCGGCTGGCAGCCGGCCGCCCACCGCAACACCGGCGAAGTGTTCACCCCGGCGGTGGACGCGCGCGCGCTGCCGCCCACCCTGGCCAACGGCCAACCGTACCCGTGGAACCCCGATGCCCATGTCTGGCGCCTCCTGGGGGCACCCGCCCCGGGCTGCGCAGCCGCGTGCGTCACTTTGTCGCAGGGATTGGACAAGGTGTGGCAGCTGTTCGGCCATAGGGCCGATAATGTCGAGATCCTGTGGCTGGGTACGCCGCCGGCCGAGGTCCAGGGCTTTCCCGCCCTGCGCGTGCTGGCCCCCCAGCCGAACCTGCGTGCCGTGTTGCCCGCCGTGGATGACGCCGCCGGCACGCCTGTGTATGTCATCGACCCGAACGGGTTCGTGATCATGCGGTATGCGCCGGGATTCGAATTGGCCGGTCTGCGCAAGGACATGGCCACGCTGTTGAAACTGAAGTGAGTTCCGTTTGATGAACCCCACCGCGCGCCCGGCGCTGCATCGCAATTTCCACCGTCTGGCGTGGTTCGCCCTGATCATGACGGCCAGCACGATCATGTTCGGTTCGTTCGTGCGCCTGTCCGATGCCGGCCTGAGCTGCCCGGACTGGCCGACCTGCTATGGCCGCGTGACCTGGCCGCAGCATGCGCAGGAAGTGATCGGCCACGAAGCGGCCAAGATCCGCCCGCTGGAAACC
>NZ_VJWO01000155.1:0-732 GCF_014889455.1 Pseudomonas sp. K8 | reverse complement strand
GCCCTACAGGCCCTGCATCAACGCCATCTGCGCCGAGTGCGGGGGCTGGTCGTGGCCGGGGGTGCATTTGCGGTACTCGCCGTCGGCGTGCAGTTCCCAGGCGTTGAGGTTGTCGTCCAGGTAGTTCTGCAGCACGTCGCGGTAGACCTTGCGGGCCAGCTCCGGGTCCAGGATCGGGAAGCAGGTCTCCACCCGGCGCAGCAGGTTGCGCTCCAGCCAGTCGGCGCTGGCGCAGTACAGCTCGGACGCGCCGTCGTTGCCGAACCAGTAGACGCGGCTGTGTTCCAGGAATCGGCCGACGATCGAGCGCACCCGGATGTTGTCCGATACCCCTGGTACGCCCGGGCGCAGCGTGCACGCCCCGCGCACGATCAGGTCGATCTGCACGCCGGCCTGCGACGCGGCATACAGCGCGCGCACCACCTGCGGTTCGTTGAGGGCGTTCATCTTGGCGATGATCCGCCCCGGGCGGCCCTCGCGGGCCAGGTGCATCTCGCGTTCGATGCGCTGCAGCAGCCCGTCGTGCAGGGTGAACGGCGACTGCAGCAGGCGCTTCAGGCGCGTGCGCGGGGCCAGCCCGGACAGCTGCTGGAACAGCAGGTGCACGTCGTTGCCGATGTCGGCATCGGAGGTGATCAGGCTCAGGTCGGTGTACGCCCGCGCGGTGCCGCTGTGGTAGTTGCCGGTGCCCAGGTGCACGTAGCGGCGCAGCTTGCGGCCCTCGCGGCGCAC
>NZ_VJWO01000154.1:0-733 GCF_014889455.1 Pseudomonas sp. K8 | reverse complement strand
GGTGGCCACCGTTGCACCGGACCTGTTTCCGGACTCTTTCCTCGAGCCTGGACGGGTAGGGGTCTACTTCGAGGCGGCAGCGGTCATCGTCTCGCTCACCCTGCTCGGACAGCTGCTGGAACTGCGGGCGCGTTCCAAAACCTCGGCGGCCATCAAGTCCCTGCTGGGATTGGCGCCCAAGACGGCTCGCCGCGTCAAACCCGATGGGGGCGAAGAGGACGTTGCGCTGGATCACGTGCACGTGGGTGATCTGCTTCGCGTACGACCGGGCGAGAAGGTGCCGGTCGATGGGGAAGTCAGCGAAGGCCGCGCCAGTGTCGATGAGTCGATGCTGACCGGTGAACCCATTCCGGTGGAGAAGGCTGTCGGTGATCACGTTATAGGCGCCACGCTCAACGGGACGGGCGCCTTAGTCATCCGGGCGGACAAAGTCGGATCCGGGACGGTACTGGCGCAGATTGTGCAGTTGGTAGCCCAAGCCCAGCGCTCCCGCGCGCCGATGCAGCGTATGGCGGACAAGGTGGCGTACTGGTTTGTCCTGGCCGTGCTGGCCACGGCGGTGCTCACGTTCTTCGGATGGGGTCTGTTTGGACCCGAACCGTCCTGGACCTTTGCCGTCCTCAATGCCGCATCGGTTCTGATCATTGCTTGCCCGTGTGCCTTGGGTTTGGCTACCCCCATGTCGATCATGGTCGCCACTGGCCGCGCTGCGCAGGTCGGGGTCCTGTTCCGC
>NZ_VJWO01000153.1:0-739 GCF_014889455.1 Pseudomonas sp. K8 | reverse complement strand
TCGCAGGGCATCGGCTCGCTCGGCGTGGCCTCCACCAGCAACCTTGGCGGCACCATCCAGTACTTCTCGCAGGACCCGTCCACCGAATTCGGCGGCCGTGCCAGCGTCACCGTGGGCGACGACAACCAGCGCCGTGGCTTCCTGCGCGTGGACACCGGTGACCTCAACGGCTTCTCGGCCTATGTTTCCGGCGTGCACCAGGACGCGGACATGTGGGCCGAACCGAACCAGAACCAGACCACCCGGCAGTTCAACGCCAAGGCGGTGTGGAACGTGGGCGACCATCGCTTCGGCGCGTTCGGGCGGCAGCCCGGTCAACGCATCGTTGAGGTCGGACAGCGGCGCCTCGCTCTCTCGGCGCGCGATGGCGCGGGTGCGCACCTGTTCCACATCATCGAAGAACTGCGTGGATACCTGCTCGGCAAGCAGATCACCGACCAGTGCGCCGAGTCGGCGCACATCGTCACGCAGGGGAATGTCGGGGGTGGCAAAGACGATGCTGCTGCGGTACTCGTTCATCTGCGACGCACTGGCCTCGGGAACGGAATCCAGTCAAGCCTAACGCAGATCGCGCGGTGATCGACGCCGCACAGATAGTTTCAATTGCATGTGTTGGTGACCGATTGCCACGCAGGGCGTGGCACTACGGGTTGTCACCGAAGGCACCGGCGCGATCGTCCTGCACACGTAGAAATTCGTAGTGCCACGCCCTGCGTGGCAACCGCGCGCCAGCGCGGCT
>NZ_VJWO01000152.1:0-741 GCF_014889455.1 Pseudomonas sp. K8 | reverse complement strand
GTGCATGAAGAGTCGCCGATGCACGTCGATGTTCCGATCCGCAAGGGCGAGTCCGACAACGAGATCGCCACTGCCGCCCGCGATGCACTGGCCGGTCGGCTCGGCGAACGCTATATGGCGGTCCTGGTAAACGGCGATGATGTGGTCATCACGGCACGACGCGGCTCACCCCGGTTTACCGTCGAACTGCTGCGCGACACCGCACTGGATGTCCATGTCGACGTGGACCGCGACTGACCGGGGCCTGGGCTCAGGGGCAGGGCGCTCCGGACGGCGCCACCGGCGGGATCGCGCGCGGCGTGTACCTGGGGCAGGCCGAAGAGAAGAGCGGGTTCAATGAAGCCGATGGCGGTGCGCGCGGGGTGTTCCCCGAGCGCTGGGCAACCTACGCCGCGCACCTGCCGGAAGAAGAACACGGCAACATGATCGAGGCCTATTGGCAACGCATGGACAGCGACGACAGCGCCACCCGCATCGCCGCTGCGCAGGCCTGGCTGGGCTGGGAGGACTTCGCTGCCACACTGGTGCACGAGGTCAACGCCGTCTCCGACGCCGACCCGCTGGATACCCTGGCCAAGGCGCGGATCGAAGCGCACTACTTCCGCCACAACGCCTTCCTTGAACACGGCCAGCTGCTGCGCGACATCGACCGCATCCGCCACCTGCCCGGGGTGATCGTGCAGGGACGCTACGACATCATCTGCCCGCCGCGCAGCGCCTGGGACCTGTCCCAGGCATGGC
>NZ_VJWO01000151.1:0-743 GCF_014889455.1 Pseudomonas sp. K8 | reverse complement strand
CGCATGGAAGAAGTGTTCCGCATCTGCGACGCGGTCACGGTGTTCAAGGACGGCCGCTACGTGCGTACCTTCGACGACATGCGTGCGCTGAGTCACGACCAGTTGGTCACCTGCATGGTCGGTCGCGACATCCAGGACATTTACGACTATCGGCCGCGCGCGCACGGCGAGGTGGCGCTCAAGGTCGACGGTTTGCTCGGCCCGGGCTTGCGCGAACCGGTCAGCTTTGAGGTGCGCAAGGGCGAGATCCTCGGCCTGTTCGGCTTGGTCGGCGCCGGGCGCACCGAGCTGTTTCGCCTGCTCAGCGGCTTGCAGCGCGCCACGGCGGGGCAGTTGGAACTGTGCGGGCAAGCGCTGCAATTGCGCTCGCCGCGCGACGCCATCGCCGCCGGCGTACTGCTGTGCCCGGAGGACCGCAAGAAGGAGGGCATCATCCCGCTGGCCAGCGTCGCCGAGAACATCAACATCAGCGCACGCGGCGCCCATTCCAGGTTCGGCTGGCTGCTGCGCGAGGGCTGGGAGCAGGGCAACGCCGAGCAGCAAATCCGCGGGATGAAGGTCAAGACGCCGAGCGCTGCGCAGAAAATCATGTACCTGTCCGGCGGCAATCAGCAGAAGGCCATTCTCGGCCGCTGGCTGTCGATGCCGATGAAGGTGCTGCTGCTGGACGAGCCGACGCGGGGCATCGACATCGGCGCCAAGTCGGAGATCTACCAGATCATCCATGACCTGGCGGCGAGCGG
>NZ_VJWO01000150.1:0-743 GCF_014889455.1 Pseudomonas sp. K8 | reverse complement strand
CGCCGCCACCGAGGCGGTGCCGAGGCTGTCATCGCGGTAGGGAAGGTAGGCTTCCTTGACCGGAATGCGCAGCTGGGTGGATTCGTAGAGGTCGGCCAGGGTGAGCTTGTCCAGGTCGCGCGACAGCAGCCACTCGCCCTGCTCGTCGCGGCGCACCACCCGGATCGCTTCCAGGTCGCAGAGCATGCTCTGCCGCAGCGAGTCGGTCAGCATCGGCTCCAGCCGCAGGACCTCGTCTTCATCCCGCCCGCGGCCGTCCAGGCGCGCCTGGTGGAAGCGGCCGATCAGGCGCAGCAGGCCATACAGTTCGTAGCCGGTGGGCAGGCGCAGGTCGGCCGGCTGGTAGCGGAACGCGGCGATCGACGAGGCCAGCGAGGCACCCAGCAGCACCGACACCCAGCACAGGTAGATCCACAGCAGCAGGATCGGCACGAAGGCAACGGTGCCGTAGAGCTTCTGGTAGGACTGGAAACTGCCCAGGTAGGCGCCCATGCCCCACTTCACCAGCTCCAGCATCACTGCCGCGAGGATCGCGCCGGGAATGGCATGCCGCCACTTCACCGTGTGGTGTGGCACCGCCCGGTACACCAGCATGATGCACACGAACGCGATCAGGATCGGCGCCAGGGTCAGCGACGCATTGGCCAGCAGGCGGCCTTCGCTGGTGCCGAACAGCGGCAGCGCGAACACGCGCGCAGACACCGCCAGCGACGCGGCCGCCAGCATCGCGCCGAGGGTCAGCA
>NZ_VJWO01000014.1:0-128468 GCF_014889455.1 Pseudomonas sp. K8 | reverse complement strand
AATGCTTGCCCACCGGAAGACGTGGGTGGCGGGCCTGGTTACGAGGAGTTTCTGGAGGCGATGGGCAACCCCGATCATCCAGAGCATGACGCCATGGTTGAATGGCATGGCGATGTTTTTGATCCGGTGACATTTGAGTGCGAGCGCGTGAATCAGTGGTTTAAACGGATTAAGGTTTGAGTTGCAAGGCGGTGTAGCTCGGACGCTTACCGCTGTTCTGGGGGGCGTATGACAATAAAAAAATACTGACGGATGCCTCGCAAGGCACGCCGTCTGCCCAAAAGCGTGAACACTATGCTGTCGATTGCACCGAGCAGAAGTTTCGTCGGCTGGCCAGTTATGACGTTGATATATTTAACAGTGTGATAGACGGTGAGACCCCGCAGAATCCAGTCGTCAAGACTGTTGCGCAAGCCCGCGATGATTACAAGCTGTTGTTCAAGACGCTGTGCGCCGGCGCTGAACAACTGAAGCAACTGCCCACGTATAAACCGCGCTACAAAGTGCGTGCTGTGCCAAGCCCATATAGTGTTGGTACGCCAATGCTTTCTGCAATCAACACCCTCAATCTGCAACCGGCAGCCAAAAAACTCAGCTATGTTGCGACGAGCCGGACACCCACCCGCAAGGGTGGTGCTTCGTTGGTGTACGAAGAGAATTTCCTCACCACGGACTCAGCGAGCGGGCAAGTAGTTGTCGATGTACGCAGTGAGGCGTACGAGATACGTAGAGTTACTTGGCGGGGGTTGATTGTGCTCGCCAGTACCATCACTACGTTTGACCAGAAAGTGGGCACCTATGAACTCAAAAGCTTGAGTTTTTCCGGGGATTGGCAGCGCATGCCCATAGGCTCTCTCCTGAGTTACTCCGCTCAGGGGCGCCAGCACGGCGCTGAGCAACGTTGGGGCGACGGGAAAGGCTACGCGGTCGACTGCACTGTAAAGCGCGAACTTGACGCCGATGAGCTCAGTGCTGGACTGACTGGAAAAGCCAAGGAAATGGGCTGCACGACTCAAGGCGACAAGCACGCAATCGTTAGAAAATTTTATTATTTGGCTGACTACGGCTATTTTTTCGCATGGGGTACGCAGAGCAATTCGCTCTCTGGTGATGAAGTTCATATTTTGAGCGTTCGCTAAACGATAGCGCTAAAAAAAGAGGGGTGGTCAGGCACAAGAAGCCATCAACGCATTGGTATGGTCGATCTGGCTCTGCATTTGTATGTCTTACTGTGTAGCCTTAGAAGCGACCTTCAGAGCCGCGTCGAGATCCTGCTCAGCGATGGAAAGAATGATCCTTAGATTCTCCATCTCGTAATGATGATCCTTGGATACCGCAGCCATTTCGAGCAAATTCTGTTTATTGATTTCCTCAATTTCGGCGCGGAGCTCCTGGCTTAGGGCGTTCTGACGAACCACGCTCGAACCGAGGGTCGCTGCGACCTCTGCTCTCGCTTTTTTGCTCTCGATTAACGTTAGTACCAGTACACCGGTCACGATCAGAAGCGCACCGATCACGAACACCCAGCCAGCAGAATAACCGCCAGTCCCGCTACAACACTTCGCATGTCGTTGCCTCTTTGGTTTGGCGGGACTGTAGCACCTGGCCGCAGAAGGCAAAAAGCCCAGCGCGAGGCTGGGCTCAAAGCAACTAATCTGCAAGAGACTAAGCGTCTGGAACTTCTTTATCGAGTGCAAGCTTTGGATCAGCCACCTCTACCCAGCCTTTCTTCAAATACTCATCTGCCACAATTTTACGTATCAAAAAACAGTAGATGATTGGCAGTCCAGCAATAGGTATAGCTGCCCATGGCGGGCCTGCAAACAGCCCCAACCCTATAGCAATACCCCATATTAATAAATGGCGCCAAAGGCCGGCGAAGCAAAGATAGAGTGGGCCTAGGAACAATATTGCCAGAACCTGAAACGCATCGACTTCTTCAACCTTGCCATTGTCTAGACTTTTGAAGTATCGGGCCATTGCACTCTCCGTATGGGGGTTAATTCGGAAAAATAGCACTGGGAAAGCCAGATGCAAAGAGCCCTGCGTGGGGCTGGGCTCTTCTGTTGTGAGCTCAGCCCTTCTTCAGTGCGATGAAAGCACCGCCGACTCCAAAAACAGCACTGTAGCCGGCCCCGCACGGAACGTCGGGTTGTGCTTGGCTGCCTCAAGCATATGCGGAGCGAGATCATGTGCATCAAGCGCTTCTTTTGATGCCCACTTCTTGATCAATACCCTGATCCTGAACATCGACCTGAAGCCGGGCCGGATCAAGAACTGGAGGAAGCCGGTCGCCACCGACATCGAAAAGATGATCGAGGCGAACCAGGAAGGCTGATCAACCAGCGCGGTGTATCGGATATCGCTCAGCCCTCTGTGATGACAGCAGGGTAGTCACCTTGCCCCCAGCCTTAGCGGATTTTGTCGCGGCGTAGACGGGCAACACTCGGAGGGATTCAAGCGACATCCGATGCGGACGAAATCGCGGCGTATATAGCTCGGCCTATAACCTCTCCCGGCAACACCAAAGCGAACTGTCAGTAGCTATCCACCAAGATGAACCGAACTATTTTGCTGCGTAGCTTTTGCAAAGATCCTGCGTCAAAACCACCAGACCCGAGCTTTTGAGAGATTGCACCATAAATTCAATCTCACCTTTGTAAGCGGGGTCTGAGCTAACTTTGCGAGCCTCGGCCTTGGTTGCTTCGTCCGTGTCAGGATCGCTGGCCAGCACGTTTTCGAAAGAGCCATTTAAGGCCGGGTTTGCCTTATTGCAGAGCTGCTCCACTGCAATGAGGGTTACTGCAACTTGATGAGCATCAACAGGCTGACTCGCAAAACAGCTACTGGCAAAGCCGGTGCTGACCAGGGTAAGGCAAAGCGTTGCGTTTCTTACTGAAAACATTCAACAGCCCCTAAACTTTCAAATAAATGAGTATGGCTTTGACCATATCGGCCTAAGGCCATTCAGCTTTACCCCTTCCCGAAAATATCCGCATGCACTGCCCCCGCGCCAATCGGCAACCAGAGGGAGGCATGAGTGTTGACGAATACAGGTGAACCAACGAATGGAGAGAGTCATGGGCAAAGACAACAGCACCCCGGCGTTCCCGAGCGACAGCAATGAATACGGCGCGGTGCTGGGCATGAGCATGCGCGACTACTTCGCCGCAAAAGCGCTTACAGCTTTCATGCAGTGGGAGTTGAGCCAAATGCCGGAAGGTACTGCTGATTCGCGTGGCGCGGCGTCAGCCAGCGGCCGCCAGGGCATGATCAACTACAAATCGCGGAAGAACATCGCACCGGGGAAGATCGGTCAGGCCGTCTGCGGCATCCCGCATCGATGGACTATCTACCTCAGCGCGCTCTGCATCGACGCCCACGGCGACCGGTACAGCAAGTCAGTGGAGATTGCGCCCGATGGGCTCTACCTCTCCGACCACCTGGAAGACGTGATCGAGCATTGCTACAAGGAACTGCACGATTCTGCAAACCAAAGTCAGATGGTGGCCTCGGGATGGATCGCGATTCCCGAAGCGATGTCGCTGGACGAGGCTCACGCCGCGCGGTTCTTCGAAGCGGTCGGCGCCTGGAATCAGCAGAAGGTCGCTGCGTGAAACGAATCCACAAACAGGTCAGCGCGAGACACCGACTAACCTGGCTCGCACTGCCGGCCAGCGGAATAGAAGAGGTAGGCCATGGCCAAATCAGTACAGGAGCGATCAGTCAAGGCTGCGCAGAAGCGCTTGGCGGTCGCGGAGAAGGAATTGCGGCACAAAGTCAGGCCGGGTATCGAGCGGGCCATGGAGCGTATTCGGATGCCCGGCAAGGTGCCGGTCATCAGCGAGGTATTGCAGATCGCTATCATGAAGATGGACTTGATGGCTGACGACGAGCTGATCGAGTTCTTGAGTTATCCACGCCACGAAATCGTGATTAGCGAAAACGTGGCGCGAACGTTTCACAATCGAAGTATGACTGAGATTAGTCGGGACCCAGGCGAAGAAATTGTGCCTCCTATCGCTCAGCCTGCAGAGTCAGAGTTATCGACCCCGGCTCACCCTCTTTGGTGAGACCCGGGATCTGGGTTATCACGTGGCCTTGGAAGCTGCCACCCACTGAAAGAGTGACATCAAACTCACCCTCTAGGGCCGGATCGCCAGCATGACTGTATGTGCCTTCGCGGAGCGTGACCCTGTACACATCGATTTTGTCAGTATCTTCTAAAAAAAGCTCTTCCGGACTTTGTTTTCGGTCATAGAGCGCCGCTCTAGATCCTGTTCCAATTGACAAACGATCTATCTTTAACTTCCCCACGAATTTCTCCTTGATCCGGCTCCATGCCGGTCCCCTTTGATACCCTATATCAACGAACCGTGCCAGCCGGCGAGGCATTTGACATTATCGGTTCGGGGTAGGCTGCAGCAAAGGCATCCGTAAAATTTACCCAATAGAAATTCAAATTACTGAGTCGCATTGAAAGCTCTTGCAGCAAAAAGATGTACTCCTGCTCAGGTAAAGCCGTAGTGCC
This sequence comes from Pseudomonas sp. K8, assembly GCF_014889455.1. Classification (NCBI taxonomy): domain Bacteria; kingdom Pseudomonadati; phylum Pseudomonadota; class Gammaproteobacteria; order Pseudomonadales; family Pseudomonadaceae; genus Pseudomonas; species Pseudomonas sp. K8. The sequence continues at coordinate 123,937 of NZ_VJWO01000014.1, read as the reverse complement.
AAGGCTATTGCGCGTCTGAACTAGAATGCTAGCGACACTTGCCACCAACCCACTGTGAGCAATCACAAGATCGTAAGTACCAAGCTCGTGCGCCGGTAGCAATTTCAATGAATCAAATGATGACTCTATCGAGTGCGAGTACATCAAGTTCCAGTTCATTCTGACAATCATAAAAGAGTGACTGTGCTGCGTAAAACTCACGAAATTGTTTGCAGCATCCACAGCATTTTTCGCTACAGCAAAAAAAGCAGATGCTTGCCTATTACGCTCCTCTGCTCGCTCCGACTGCTGGCGTTCGACCTGCCGATTACTGATTTGGAATGCCCCCCAAATCGCTGCAATCGAACCTAGTGCTTGAGCCCAGCTTGCAAGCTCGCTGCTGCTGAGGTTGAGAAGAGACAAAATAAAAATCACCGCTGCCGCTAAAACAACGTTTTGGACTGAGCACAAAGGCTTGAAAAGACTTTTACCGTAATCGTTCAACATTCCCGCCCCCTATTTTTACTAATTCCGCAAATATACCCGGCGAGGCTCCCCTATGTCCGACATTACCTATGGCTCTGTGTGCAGCGGAATCGAAGCCGGTACCCAGGCCTGGCACCCGCGGGGCATGCGCGCCGCTTGGTTCGCCGAGATTGAGCCGTTCCCCTCGACGGTCCTCGCCCACCATTACCCCGACGTGCCGAACCACGGCGACATGACCAAGCTTGCCGCCCTGGTGCTGGCCGGCAAGATCCCGGCACCGGACGTACTGGTCGGTGGTACCCCGTGCCAGGCCTTCTCAGTCGCCGGCATGCGCGAAGGCCTCACCGACCCGCGCGGCGCCCTCACCATCAAATACGTGGAGCTTGCAGATGCAGTTGACTATGTTCGCGCCGGCCAGCGAAAGTCCGCCAGCGTCATCGTCTGGGAGAACGTACCCGGCGTCCTCAGCGACAAAGGGAACGCCTTCGGATGCTTTCTTGGCGTGCTTGCTGGGGAAGACTGCGAGCTGCAGCCTTCAGGGAAGAAATGGCAGGACGCTGGTTGTGTGTATGGCCCCAAAAGAACAATCGCGGGGCGGGTCCTGGACGCCCAATATTTCGGCCTGGCCCAACGACGCCGTCGTGTGTTCGTTGTCGCAAATGCTCGAAACGGGTTCGATCCCACCGAGGTACTTTTTGAGTGCGAAGGCATGCGCCGGGATACTGCGCCGCGCCGAGGCCATGCGGAAGCTCCCGCCGGCACTCTTAGAAGCACTGACGGTGGCGGTGATGTTGACCACGCAGTAGCTGGCCATCTTCAGTCAACCGCATTTGGAGGCGGCGCCAACTGTGAACAGACCGAGGTAGCAACTGCTCTCAGCGCGCATCCGGGCGGCACACGGATGGATGCTGAAACCGAGACCTTCATAGTCTCAGCGCCTCTCACCACAAACCCATATGGCGACCACGAGAGTCGGGAAAGTCTTCTTGTCGTGGCGGGCACATTACAAGCGAACGGGAAAGCGGCCGGAAGCGCAACCAATCAGGATGCCGAACAACTGGAAATGAAGAACGCGCGCACATAAATTTCGCACCAGAACTCTTCTCCCACTCCACCGCCCGGGCATGGCCCGGCAAGGACTCTCCATGCCTTACAAAGCCGTGCTATCTAGTTTTGTCAGAGGATCGTCCAATCTCTTCTCGAGTAGGCATGGTCCAGTCGGAGGGCCGCCTGTCATGAACCGACTCCTTCTTCGGATAGCCATCGATTCCAAAACCGATCAGATAAATGGCAAACGCAGCACCGGCCAAAACTGCCCTCGATGTAGGCGAGGCGTCTTTGGAGAACCCTCCAGGCCCGATCGCAACCCAGCCACCACGAAGATAAGCGAACACAGCTTGACCAAACCAGGCTTGCAGCATCAGCACGGTCCAGAAATTTCTCCAGTCCCCCGCGAATCTTACAGTCGCGCTCACCAGCGAGGCGGCAACCATCAACAGTAGTATCAAGTACCGGTAACGTTTCAATAACCCCAGAGCGCCATTTTCCATTTCCATTCAGTTAATTCCCTTACCTATCACGAGGAGCCAGCGGCATGGCCTCATCTGCCCAAATCATTACGCCAAAAAATACTGAGTTCATGTTAGGGGATAAAGAAACTGAAAATGCAACTATCGGCATGACGGTCGTGAATGCCCATGATTTGATAACGAGGGAGGATGCCGCAGTACCAACATTTTCCAAGGTGATGTAAAAAGTGCAGCTGCCATTTCAAACAATCACTGGATTCCGGCGAACACATGCAGATCATCCGTACTGGAACAGTTTTAACTGGCGAATATGCCGGTTGGACGATAAAAATTCTGGATGACCGCGCCGGTGAAACTGGTGGCTATTACCTGTTCTTGGTGCAGGACGAATCAAATGGTTTCGATTCTTGGTTTGAACTCATAGAGCAGTTGCAGCAACAGATTTCAGAACTCAACGTTCGCTGGAATTAACGCCTCACTCATTCGCTTCATCTACCCCCCTACCCCTTCAAAGTAAGCCGCTATAGCGGCAAGGAGCAGTCATGCCCGAAGAAACTGTTTTGCCAGTCGCCCAACCCGGTATCGAGTACGCCTACTCAACCAATGGCGAAGACTGGACCGCAGACTGGTGCTCGTTCATCAGCAAAAACGAAGATTTTCACCGGGCGACGAATGCCAGCGCGGCGAAATGCACTATGCAGACCCCGCTGAGTTTGTCGATCCAGACGCAGTGATCGACGCCATGGCCAACAACGCAAGTTCAAGCGACCTCGGAGAGTGGGCAGACGACTTCCCAAACGTAAGCGCCGATGCCAAGCAAGAGCTGGAAGACCTGCTCGATGCCTGCGCTCGCAAGAACTGCGACTGCTCGTTCTACCGCGTAAAGAACATTGAAACATTCAAGATCGCCCACGAGGACCTGGAACACCTGGACGAGGTGACGCCAGCTTCAACAGGGTGGTGTTCGATCCTCCGCACTTAGTGCGCGCCGGCTGCGAAAGCTGGCTGCGGCTCAAGTATGGGATCCTCACCGATGAGTGGCGCGACGACCTCTGCAAAGGGTTCGCCGAGTGCTTCCGCGCTCTGAAGCCAGGCCAGTTCCTGATCTTCAAGTGGAACGAAACCCAGATTCGGGTCAGCGAAATTCTTGCCCTTACCGATGAGCAGCCGCGGTTTGGCCACAAATCCGGCAAGCGCGAGAAAACGCACTGGATCACATTTATGAAGGGTGCGAAAGATAAATAGTCGGGAAACCGCCCCCCTGTACATCAACCATCGAGGCTCACCCCACAAGGAATGCCTCATGAAACATTTCGCAGAAGCAGTCATCGCAATTGCGTCAGTACAAACTCGCAAGTCTAGGAATCGCTTCTTCCGAGAATACGACCGATGGACAGACCGCCTGCTTCGGCTTGCCATCATCGACCTTGAAGAGCGCCAGGATTTGCGGCGGCACATCGCAGGGGCATATCTCGCAACCTTGATGTAGATATCCCGAATCCCTTCTCTATAAGCCTGCCGGAAAACGGCGGGCTACCTTCTGCCGCCCAGCGCGGCAAGGACACCTTATGTTGCGCTTGCGCTGGGACAAGGCGCGGGAAAAAGCTCAGCAGAACGCCATCGAACAAGGCGATCCGACACTCGCGACCAAAATTGGAGGGTTTCAGTTCCGCGACATACGGCCGAAGGCGGCCTCGGAAATCATCGATATCGGCGATGCAAGCCTGCTGCTGGGACACAGCAAACAGGAGATCATAAAGAGGGTTTACAGGAGGATCGGGGCGACCGCGAAACCGTCCAAATAGGCAAAGTTTCGGAACGCCTGCCAAAAACCGCCTTTTCCTGCGCAAACCCCAGAAACGCAAAAGCCCCGCATCAGCGGGGCTTTCGTGTAAATCTTGGCGGGAAACCAGGGATTCGAACCCTGGGAACGCTATTAACGTTCGCCGGTTTTCAAGACTGCCGACTTAACAATACAAATCAACAGCTTAGGTCTTCATCATTTCCGCACCAGAGCATTTTTTGATGCCATACAAGCCGCATAGAACAAGGGGCGCGCATCAGGTTGCGGAAACGACTTACCCCTCCCCCGGCGTCCTGCCGACCGAACACAAACACCCCAAAGAACACCGACTGCTAAGCTGTTCACTCCACCAGAGGACCGCCGATGCCCAACTCAGACCTACTCCCTTCCCTGCTCTCCAAGCTCTACGAAAACCAGCTGGCCCTTGAGGCGTCCATCATGGAGATCTCGAACTGGGTCGAGCAGCGTGGCTCCGCTGATGTGGCCGAGAACGTGCGCGGCGCTCTGCACACCATCGACGAGAACGAAGAGTTCATCAAGCTGACCCTGGCCGTTCTCATGGCTCCTGACTGATCAGACAGTCAGCGAGCTATCGCCCTGACATACGCCTGGCACGCCCGCAGCGCGATCAATCCTTGATCGCCGTCACCGGTGATGGCGAGAATTCGTTGAGCATGCGCTGGGTCAAGTTGGGCTCGCGCGGCTCCATGAACCACGCCGACGGTGCCGGAGGTGGCAGGCACGTTGCAGCCGCTGGCTGAATCCGCGGCGTCGAGAAGGACTGACAGCCGGACATCAGAAGTGGCAAGGCGATCGCGCAGAACAGCCTGGTTGCGTTGGGCATCGGATAATTCCCTGGTGTGTTGTTGGTCCTGGCCGGCGAGCTGCTGCTCCAGGGCCAGGCGCTTATCGGTCTCGTCGCGGGCTTGGGCGGCGGCGGCATTGGTAATCGCCGCCAGATCATCCTTGTGCAGGCCGGCCTGCTCGGAGAGCTTCTTGCCCATGCGCCAGTCCTGCACCTGCCAGGTAAAGCTGGCGGCGCTGGCCATCAACACCAGGATCAGCGCCACCAGCCCGGCCAGCTTCTGCACGGGAGTCATCACGGCACATCCTTGAAGAAGATGTGATGCCCCAGGCGCAGCGTCTGCTTGGCCTTCGCCGCCCAGGCCGGGGCCTTGGGCATCGTGGTTGCGTAGTAATGCGTGGCCCCGCCGGTTGGATCCGGTACCGAGCCCGACATCACCTGATCAGCTGCGCGCTGGGCCTGGGCGAACTGCGCGGCCGGGATCGGCTTCGCACCACTCAGGTAGGCGTAGTTGGGATCGTTCTGGTTCCAGCAGCTGAACTGCCAGGGTTTCAGGCAAACACCGGCGTAGCCCTCGCCCCACCACGACTTTGCCTTGCCGTCGAACACGCGATTGCGGATGGTCCAGGCCACGGCGATCTGGCCGGCCGTGCCCTCGCCACGGGCTTCACCCCAGAGCGTGCGCGCCAGGATGTCCCGGTCTTTATCGGAAGTTGTCATACTTTTCTCCAGGCAAAAATAAACCCGCTCGTGGCGGGTGTCTGTACACAGGCTCGGATCAGTCGGCGAGAGGATCGACATCGACCGGCAGCGGGTAGCGCGCCTTGATAGCCGCAACCGACGCCAGCCAGGCCGTGTAGTCAGGCGCCAAGCCTTGGCTCAGTGCGTCGTAGTCCGCCTCCAGGCGCAAGGGGTCAGACTCGGACAGGTAGGCCGCCCGGCGCGAGGACAGGACAGCATCAAGGACGGACAGGTCCTTTTCCGCCTGCAGCTGATCTGCGGTTTTCATCTTGCTGAAATCAATATTCATTTAGGCAGACTCACTTTTCCGTCAGGCGGGCTGACGATGTCTAATGGGAAGTTGGCAGCGTCCGTGGCTTCTGGACCACAAGGCAAAAGTAGCGTGATGATCAGTTCGCCGTTGAGCCGAGTTACATCCCCGATAACGAAGTCGCATTCGACGGCAGAGGCAGGCAGAACCGCCCCTTCTGGCAACTCGCGAAAGTCAAAGAGCTCACCATTGATGGTTAGCACATCACTGCGCTTGCTCACGGTGAGCTCGTCATCCCGGCGCTGAGGGCAAAATTTAATGATCATCAGAACCACCTCCCGAGCGCAAAGAAACCGACCATGTAGGTCTGTGTGACATCTGCTTTAAGTTGAATAATGCCGGCGCCGGTGGTATTCCCAATGCCTGTTAACCGGGAAATGTTTATGTTGTCGTTCGTGGCTGGGTACTCTATTCCAGCTATGAATAGAGGCAATTCCGAAAAGAGCGCGGCGTACCCTGGATTTATGCTAGCGGCAACGTTCGCTGTTGCCGCAATAGGGACTCTGTTTTGATAACAGATCATCGTGCCATCAGCGAACTTCGTGTATTTCCCACTGGCGTTAGATCCACGCTCAATGACAGCGCCGGTCGGCACGCCGCCGGACTGGGATACGGTACCAACCAGCGCCGCGACCGCAGCGGTGCCAAGTTGAAGGCCCGTGCGCGCTGCTGCCGGGGTCGCGCCGCCGGTGCCTCCCTTGGCGACAGGCACGATGTTTTCAGTCGATACGCTGCCCAAACCGGCCAGGGTCGAGCCCCACTGCTGAATCATGGCCCGGGCTTGGTCGGCCAGATCCTTGGTATACCCCTGCACTGGCGTCAGCGCGTACACGCCAGCAGCATTGGTGGCACCACGATAGTTTGGCGCGATCGACATTGCCGAGTCGCTGGCGATGTTTGTGACCTCATACCACCCGCCATCTGGGCCTAGAAACGCATCCCCTACCCGGCTGTTGGCAACGAAGGCCGTACCGGTTCCGATAACAGCATTGGAATTCAATGTGACAGAAACTGTGCCGGCTCTATACCAAGGCATACTTTTCTCCAGGCAATAAAAAACCCACTCATGGCGGGATCTTAAAAGTTAAATACAGAGTTCTTACTACGTTCCAGGAAGTCTGGCGAACACAGCTCCAGGCGCCCCGATATTTGTCCATGCTGAAATTGCACTAATCCCGAAAACCTGAAGTCTATTAGCCGAATAATTGAACCTCACCCCCGAGCCCATCCAATTCCCATGGTTTTGGAGTATGCCCCTTGAGAACGGATTGATCATAAAGTACTCATCGGATTGCATGGGCGCAACAGACCCATTGGCCCAGTAGTACGCCTGCGCGGTAGCATTTAGCACTACCTGCCCCTGATATGACCATGAGTTATTAGCTCGCGTGAATATAACGGGCGCGGCACCTGAGTCGAATATGAGTACGCCGCTTGCGTTCCACATTCTTAGACCGTAATCGGCCTTGCTTATTGATGCGAAAACAGCAGCAAACCATTTTCCTGCCGGTCTAAAATCCACGTTTAGCGATGTTATAGAGAATCCCGTCCAGTTGCCTGGGCCGCCGCTAATAGTCATCCCGGTGTAGACATCGTTAGGCCTGGCCTCGCTATTTCGTATGAACACGCACGGCGGCTCAGGCGTGGTTATGGCGGACGGGAAAGACACTGATACCGACGAGCTACCAGATGCCTGATACGTTCCACTGTACAGCGCACAAAGCCTGGGCTGATCAGAGTCTATCTGTGTATAGTTTCCGTCGTTTACAACTTGTAGGCCGAAATTCAATTCCTGAACCTCATTACGAGTAATCTAAATTGTATTGTTGAACCTATTGCGTCTGGCTCGTTAGGGTGTTTTGACCGAACCGTGACAGACCCGACGCCAACTGACATAAATGGCATAGCGCTGTAACAGTCATTGTTTGGCGCGGCCTTGGTCGGCAGTATAACAGCAGTGCATTTAGCCGGGTCGAACCCGGCAATACTTGCAGTCACTACGGCACCCATCGTTAGCGTGTATACGGCATTATGGAGAACCTGATACGTAAAACTATCGGTATCCATTTGAAGATTTCCGGAAGCATCCCACGTCCTTACCCCATGGCTCATACCGATAGATCTCCAAGCTGTACACGCTTAACGTTGTTAGCGTCATATACCTTAATAGCTCTATTGGTCATCGATAGACGCCCGCCACCTGGAGCTGGCCCGTTAAATTCTAAGTTGCCAGCCTTATCTAATCTCCACCCCTGAATACCTTCAACGTAGTTATCAGACTGCAACGCCTGCCCGATCTTCAGCATCGTAATCGTGCCATCCTGGATGAAGGCAGAGTTCATAAAAACCTGCCCGCCACTCACTACAAACGGCGTAGTAATGGTCCCGCCAGCCAACGTGTTAACAACAGCAAAACGATCAGCGCTCACCAGGAACTGGCTTTGCAGAAGGCCTTCGGCGTTCTGCTCGATACCGAGCCCGATGCCGGCCGCTACATACTGGCCGTTCTGGTTCACCTGCATCTTCACCGCCCACATGGTGGACAGCTTGCCGTCGGCGTCTGCCTGGGCCTTGGCTGTGATCTGGATCGCAGCCTTGTTCTTCCATTCGCTGAGAGCACTCGCAAGGTCACCCTCGTCCGTCCCATCGCGCCCGCCGCCGGCTATGGCTTCGAGCGTGGTGGAATGCGAGGCGATCGCCGTGCTCGTGTCGACCAGCGACTGGCTGACGGTTTGCACTGCCGCCGAGTTGTCATCGACTTCGCCTTTCAGTTGATCAATGCGCTCTGCTGTTACCACCTGGTCAGTGGCCACTACCTGCTCGAGTGTGGTCAGTGCTGCCTTGTTCTGGCCGACTGCCGCATCCAGCGACGTGGTGCGCTCGACCATGGCCAGGTTGTCGGAGGCTTGGACCTTTACCTGCTGGGCGAATTTCGCGGCGGCATCCCAGTTTTGCAGGGCTCCCGCAAGGTCGCCCTCTCCATCATCCTCGCGCCAGCTTGCCTGGAGCGATTGCAGGGCCGACGCCTGAGCCGTGACCTTGCCGTCCACGGTTTCGATTGACGCCTTGTTCTGCTGGATCTGGAGCGCCATGGCCTGGGTTGTTTCGGCAATGGTGCCCATGTTGAACCAGAACTCGGCGGCGGGCGGCGGGGTATCCACCGGAACCGCTTTGATCGCCTGGTACAGGTACTGGCCCTGCCGAACGATTTGCCCGACGGTGTATGGCTTGGCCGGATCGTAGGCCAGGGCGTCCGTTACCTGGTCAATCAGGTCTTCCAGTTCCTGCTTCGCCTGCTCCAACCTGTCATTGACCGAGCCAGGGCCGGAGCCAGAGATCAGGTCGATCTGGTCCATGATCTCCTTCGCAAGCTCGGTATCGCCAATCTGGCCGGCGATCAGATCAAGGATCGGACCAGCCTGCGAGCTGGCCTGCCCAATCACGCCATTCACAACAGGGTAGAACGGCCCGATGTTGCCGGTACGGTCCACCAGGCGCGCCCAGAAGAAGAACGAGGCTCCCGCCAACAGCGACTGCATGCGGTAGTCGGCCTGCGGATATGCCAAGTCGGCCAGCTTGGTAGCCACCGACAAGTCATTGGCCGGGCCATACCACAGCTCGGTGCGCTGGGTGTCCTCGGCGCCCGCAGGGAATCCCCACTTTATGCCGATGCCGAACAGCTCGCTGGTGGTGGTCAGGAACGCCACCGCCGGCGGCAGGCCGACCTTGCCGGTCAGCACCACCTCCTGACTTGCTCCCCAGATCGAGGTCACATCCATCGCGTTGACCGAGCTCACGCGCGCCACGTAGCGCCCGCTGTAGATGCCCTCAACGTCTGCGCCGAGATTCCCGGTGCGCGGCAGGCGTATCCAGTTGCCGCTGTCCTTGCGCCATTCCACGTTGTAGGCGATCGCACCGGCAACCGAATCCCATGTGATGCGCATACTGGTGACGGAAATGCCTTGTGACACGACGCTGCGCGCCTCGATGCCGATATTCGCCGGCGGCGACATGACGCCCGGCGGAATAACGCTTGTAGGCTGCGGGTCGATCCTGGCGCCGGTGTCGATAGCCTCGTATTTCAGCGGTTCATGTTGGGTAGCGGCAATCTTGAACTGATGCAGCCCTTGCGGCTCGATGGTCTGCACGCGAAAACGCATCACAGCTAGGTCGGCACTTTCCACGGACCAACTGCACTCAGCCTCTGGCAGCTCAGAATAGTCAGCCATCACGGTGACCATCCGCCCAGATACCGATTTAACGATGCGCCCCTCAGACTTGCCGCTTGGCAGGTTGAGGATCAATCGATCCTCCTCATGGACCTCGGCATCGATGTCCAAAGTGATAACGCGCTTGGTGGCTGCTCTGATGCGCCCACCGTTCGCACGACCAGAGAACAGCTCGTCAGCCACGCAGATGATCTGCCCGGGCTCAACATTGCGGCCCTCCATGCCGGTGGTGAAGCTGACCGACCACTCTTCGTACTGCTCCGACTTCAGTGCCCAAATGCCGTGGCGAATAGCTTCACCCTCAACAGTGCAGCCGAATCGCGAGATATCCAGCATCCGATGACCGAGCACGCCAATCAGCTCGTCGTTGGTGACTGGCGCCGGCTGGGTTTTGAACTCGTTCTCTGGGTTGTCCCAGGCCACTTTGGCGCGGGTGTGCCGATCAGGATACGCAGCAGCGACATATTCGAACTCACCGACGATGTTCGATCGAGTGAAGACGTAGCCGTCCTCATTGCCTGGGATGTCCGCCACCATGGTGACCTGCGACCCGTTCCAGCAGCTGCTGCCACGGAACACGCTGGCCAGGTCCGAAAGCAGTGCGTAGCCCTCAATAGAATCCTGGATGTAGACGTTGGTGGTCATGCGCGGCTGAACGCCGCCTTTGCCATCCGGCACCATGACATCGCAGTAGCGACCGATCTCGTACAGCGTCCAGTGATCGACCATGTCTGCAGTGATGCGGCGGCCCAGGCCATACCGGCGGTGCAACAGTAGGTCGCGCCAGATCCATACCGGGTTGTTGGTGTACGCCAGCTTGAAGGTGCCGTTCCAGTCGCCCGTGTAGGTGCGAGTTTGCGGGTCGTAGTTGCTAGGAACCTGAACGATTCGGCCGCGCATCAGGAAGCTGGCCTTCGGAGTGTCCTGGAACTGCTTGGCGTCGAACTGCAACCCGCCCAAGGCAAGGTTTGGGTAGCGCAGCTTTTTGTCGATGACTTCCGTCAGACCCTTGATCCGCATCAGGTCCGCGAAGTTGGAGTCGTTGCGGTTCGGAGTCAGCCGGCGCACACGCACCAGGGCGCTGGTGAATCCTTCCGGAAGATCAATCCTGTGGGTGCGCTCGTATTCAGTGGTGCCCTTATCATTCAGCGTGGCCGACAAGACGGTCTGGTAGCTGCCGCCGTTGACCGACAGATCAATGGCGTAATCAATGCGATAGCCGATCTGATCGCCATTGGTTTTCACCTGCCAAATCTGCGGCCACGACAAGCGCACGCGCACGGCTGACAACTGCTGGTCAGTGATCGCGTGAGTCCAGGCATTGTCCGACTTCAGCTCGACAGGCAGACCTTGGGATGCCTCACTCTCGATGGCTGGAAAGCCAGCGATATGTTCCTGATCAACCGTGCCTGAGCGGAAATCCCAAATGGTGCCCGGGAAGTTTTCGCTACCGTCCGGAGAGATCAGTGGTGTGCCGTTCAGCTTGATCGAGCGCCGGCCATCAACCGGACCAACAATAGGGCCTTCGCTCAGCGCGTAGAGCAGCTTTACTGTAGCGACTGAAAGCGCGCTATCTGGCGCCTTGTATGGGGTGTAAGGCTTGGCCTCGCCGCCCTTGGAGCCCAAAACGCGGGCAGCAGCAGTCCGGCGCCGGTGCTTTGCAGCAGGCGCTGTTGCGGTTTTGGACATGGGTTTTCCTTACTGCTGATCTTCCGAGAAGACGCCAGCCGAGATGAGGGCGCCGCCGATATCGCGCTCGCCGTAAAGCAGAGGTTTGCAGCGGCCCTGGGCCATCGTGGTTACCGCGCCACCGAACGCATAGGAAGGCTTGTTTCCGTCGCCCTCCTTATCCAGCACGCCCAACGGTGACGGGGACATGCTCATGGCGATGCCGCCGATCATCAGACCAGCACCAGCAGCCACCAGATAGTATTGCTGCGTGATAGCCCCAATCACGACCAAGGCCAGGCCGGCGATAGTCGCAAACAAGCCGCCGCCCTTGCTTCCGATCACGATTGGCGCGATGCGGATCGGCTCAACGGTGTCCTGGCGCATCTCAATCTCGCTTTCGCTGAGATTGGTCTTCCCACGGAACACCGCATAGGTCAGTCCGCGCTCCTCGGACATACGAAGGAATCGCCTGAACCCGGGAATCTTCACGCACAGAGCGTGGACGGCCTCGGATGGCGAAGCAACGGCCAGATGATGCACTCTCCCGAATCGGGCACCGAGGATTCCATAAAGCATCACCAGAACCACCAGGGGCTGCGGGCGAAACGTTGTTCTCATTGCCATCAGTCAACCTCCGGCACTCGTTGGTGCCGAAGGATCAGCACGGTGTAATCAGCCCACATACCGCCGTAAACATCGCGGGTGGATTTCTTGTTGTAGCGGTGATGCAGGAACGTGCCCGGGGCCGGATGCAGATTTGGGACGCTGGCCAGCAGGCCGTCGCCCAGGTAGATGCCTGCGTGATTTGGCGCGCTGGCATTGATCTGCATGACGATCATGTCGCCCTTGCGCGGCATCGATACTGGGTAAAAACCGGCCTCTTCGTAATACTTCTCGTAGAGGCTTTCACCGGCGTTCCACCAGCCATCGCGGCGAGGGTAGTTCGGCAGCTCAATGCCATGCTCGCGCTCATAGTAGTCGCGGCACAGCGCGTAACAGTCCAGCAGGCCGTGACCGAACTCGCGGCCAATGAGCGGTGCCTGATAGCCGTCCGGCTTGAATTCGAAGTACTCCCCAGACGGCCAGCTCACAATTCCCCACGGCTTTTCATGCAACTCACAACTTACGCGATCGGTCATGCTCGGCACCGGCGGCACGTCGGGGTGGCTGTGAATGATCATGACCACCTCGCCGCGGTCCTCTGCATCGCACTTGTCCTCGGGGTTGATGATGAAGTGCTCGCTCGGGGTCTTGGCATCGTTGCGGCACGGAACGTACTTCAGGCGCCCTGCCTCGCGGATCACCACACCACAGCTCTCCTTGGGAAACTCAGCAGCGGCGTGGGCCTGGATCTGTTTCAGCATCGTTTTATTCATGGGTTGCCTATCCAATAAGCGAAGCGCCCGGCGCACCACCAAATGGCAGAGGGTTGCCCCGGCCATGGCGTATTTCACAATCGCTCACGCGCCCGCCGCAGCGGTCCAGCGCCGGATCGTCAACGGGGTTGCCGTCGAGATCGAACATCTTGATCCCGGTGTAGTTGCAGTCGGGGCCGCGATACTCGCCCCACAGGCACCACTCGCAGCGGTTCATGATCAAGCCGCCGGGAAGCATCTGCCCTTTCACCGCCGTCGGCGGCGCCAGTGAAAACACAACCTCCTCTCGCAACAAACTGGTCACCTGGTTGATATAGGAGATATCCAGCTTTTCCATGGCGCTGGCCGTGGGATTTCCTTCGGGGAAGTTCGCGGCGTCCAGGTACTTGGCATAGGTCTGCCGCACCGTGAGCTTGACCCCGCTCATCCCCTGGAACTGGCGACAAAGCGCAGTGATGGTGCCGTCGATGTTGCTGATCTTCAGCATCGGCGTTGAGCTGTTGCCCTCAACGCTACGCCCAAAGCCGCCCGTTTCGTAAGGCCTGGGCAGGTATGCCTCCCCCTTCCAGATGATCGGGGTCGACTGCTGGTGAGCGTGGTATCGCAAGATGCCCATGCCCCGCGCCTCACCGTCCAGCTCGATCAGTTGGATAATCGCGCCCGGTTCGAGCTTCTGGTTGTCCAATGTGATCATGGGTTGAATACCTGCTGGAAAGTGGTGCTGAGGGTGTATTTCTTCTTGCCGTGGGTTTGCAGTTGCCAGCCACCGGTGGTGATGTAGGCGCCTTGATCCTCAAGCGGCGGCGTCCACAGGAAGTGGTTTGCGCCCTTATGCCGCTTGAAAAATTCCCGAATCGGCTTGATATAGGCCTCGCCACCCGTGAACGACACCGCGTAGGTGCCGGACACATTGTTGATCCCCGCCGATAGGCGCTGGCTGTAGCCGTTGCCAAACTTCGACTCACGCGTATCTGTCTGGTCATCACCAGACGACCCAACCCGTGGCGACCAGGTGAATACCTCTGCCATCAGCTGTTTCTCCGATTGTTTGGATCGAGCAGGCCGTTCTGACCCTTCTCCTGCTGTATCACCTGCCGGGCGATCTTCGGCATTTCTGATCTGGCAGTGGCCAACAGAGCCAGCCCCATCTGCTCATAGCCCTCTGGCGCGTTGACTGCCCCGCCAGAGCCATCACCATTGATATGCAGGTGAATCTCAGGAGCAGCGCCAGAGCCTGCGCCACCAGCAACAGAGGGTGCGGTGAACGCAGGCGAGATGCCTGGGCTACCAACGAACCCGCCGCCGGCATAGCCAGGCTTTCCGCTGCGGTTCAGACCTATCAGGTAATCCTTCATTCCGGGCTGGTCGACCACTTCCTTGCGGATCACCACTTCACCGCCGTGGACGACCCCCTTGGGCTCGAACTTGCCGCCCGGCCCTGTGTAACCGCCCTCCGAGAAACCGGCCAAGGCCATGCCGGCAACCATGCCCGCGTTGGCATAACCCGCAGCGAGCAGAGCAGCGCCCACCGGGATGCCCCCCAGAATGGTCAGTTCGGCCGGAGCCTTCGCTGCGGCGATCTGCGCGTTCATGATGATAGACGCCACCGCGAAGGCCTTTTGCGCGACGAACAATGCCTTGTATGCCCCGGACTGCTCGCCAGCGATCTTGCCAACCATGTCTGCGGCCTGGCCCGACAACTCGCTGAAGGTGCCAATAACAGCCACCTTGTACGCCCCCTGGATATCAGACAGGCGTGACTGGTTGGACTGATTGATCTCAACGACGCGATCCAGGTACTGCTGCTCGGCGGCCAGCTTCTGCTCGTTGGTGCTTTGCTGGTCCGCCAGGATCTGGTCGCGCAGATCGGCTTGCATCGTCAACTGCTTGTCATGCCACTTCTTGAGTGCCGCCTCAGCTTCAGCGATTTTGACCAGCTCGCCGGAAGGCCCGCCCACCGAGGAATCGATGCCCCCGAACTCTGGCGCCTCGGTAACAGTGGCTTTCGAGATTGCATCAGCACCCGCGCGGTAATCGTCCGAACTGAGCTTCCCTGCTCGATTCGCTGTTTCCAGCACCAGCATCCGTTCTTTCGTGGTGGCCAGCAGCGCCTGCTCTTTTGTTTGCAGGCCAGCCATCAAGCTGTCATAGGCTTTTCGGGCGTTCAGCGCGTCCAACTCAATAGCCTTGCCCTCAAGCATGACCTTGTTCTTCTCGGTCAGCTTGGACAGTTCACCGGTAGTAAGGTCGTACCGAAGACGCCCCAACTCCGTGGTCTCTCCGTACAGGGCAACTTGCTGGGTGAGGTTCGCCAGGGTTTGTTTGTATGCGTTGTTGAGTTGCTCCGCTTGGCGCTGGATATCCTCAGATGCCTTTTTCGCCTTCTGCTGCGCTTCCTCGGATGCCTTGGCCGCAGCCTCAGAACCCTTGATCGCACCGGCAAGAATGCGCCAGCCCTCCGCTGTAGCAGGGTCGACACCTTCCCGCTCAATGCGACGATTCACTTCGCCAACAAGATCGCCGCCATCTCGAACGGAATTCAGTCGCTCGACCAGCGTTTTGGAATAGCTGGTCCAGCCGTCAATGGTTTTCTGGTCCGGACCTTCAATTTTCTTGAGGCCTGCGCCGGCCTGACCTGCCGCAGTAGCCACATCATTCAGGCGGGCGGTGAGCATATTGGCTACATCGCCGTAGTCGCCAGATGCCTTGATTGCCTCCCCGTATGCAGATGCCGAGGCATTGATGGCAGCTGTCATTTCCTTATTGGGACCAATTGCCCCAACCAATTGCTGGCTTGCTGAGTCGATGTCCTGGCCGCCGGCGATACGACGATTGAAATCTGTCACCGCGCGATCACGCTGGAACGGGTTGGCCGAGTAGGTATCTCCCCACTTGTCGTTGCCCTGGGCGGCGGCGCGAATCTCGCGAAGCGCCTTCTGTGCAGCCACTTGTGCGTCGGCCTGTTGCTGTATGACACCGTCGAGCTTGTACCGAGCCTGCTCTTTGCCGAGCTCGGCAAACTCCTTGCGCAACTCCTCTACAGGGCGCTTTAGGTCGACGGTAGCCTGGCGGGCCTTATCGCTGTTGTCGCGGAACAACAGATAACTGGCAGCTACTGCGCCAGCGGTGACGGCTAAACCGACCGGACCGCCCATGACACCAAGAAGCGCCGAGCCAGCTCGGCCCGCCAGCGATGTGGCGGCCGTTTGAGCGGTTTGGGCTGCGGTCTGAGCGACGGTAGCCTGCGTGTCGGCAAGACGGGCAAGGCGCAGGCGACTTAGCGCTGCGGCATGGGCGTCGGTAAATCTGGTTGCGGCAACTTGGGATTCTGCGGCAACGACCTCGGCAGCGGTGCGGCGCGCGGCAGCAGTAGCCGCATCAAGCTGCGCGGTAGTCCTACCAATTTCTGCGGAGCGGGCATCACGCAAAGCGCTGACCTGGTCGCGCAGCCCTTTAACTACCTCCCCGACCTTCAAGCCTCCGTATGCCGCGCCCGCAGTAAGTGCTGATGCCGCTAGAACGTCCATATTCTCGGCAACGAATGTGATTGCACCGGAAAGCGCCTTTGTGCTTCCGGTGGCCCCATCAATTCCTCCAACCCAAGCCTGGAACGAATTAGTCACCGTGGTGGTTGCTCGACTCACAGATCCGGGGAGATCCTTAAACTCGCCCTGAAGCGCGCCGAGCTGGCTGATAAGTGCAGGCACCACCTTGTCGATAGTGAGCAAGCCCTGGTCCGCCATGGCCTTGAGGTCTTTACGGGCGACCCCCATGCCTGTAGCTAGCGCCCGAATGACCCGATCGCCGTTTTCGTTTACTGAGTTGAACTCTTCACCACGCAGCACGCCCTGTCCCAGAGCCTGGGAAAACTGGGTAATTACCGAGGAAGCTTCTGCAGCGCCGGCACCCGACAGCTGAAGCCCTAGCGCCAACGCCTCGGTGACACCCAAGACATCGCTCGATGAGTAACCAAACTCGCGCATGGATGCAGACGAACGACTGAATAGATTCGCGTTGTCGGCGAAGGCTGTACCGGTGCGCTGACTTACCTCGAACAGAGATTTTTGGCTGACAGCGAAGTCTTCAGTGCTAGTTGAGGCTTGCTTTAGCCGTGCATTCACCTGATTCCAACTATCAGCCTGGTGGATGACGTTTCCGACAGCGAGCGCACCCGCCATGGCCTTGGCATATCCGCCCACTGTTGAGGTGAGCGCCTGCATTGCGGTGCCCTGAGCGCGGACCGCTGCCTCCTGAGATCTCCACGAACTGGTCGCGTCACGGTTTCCGGATGTGATGGTTCGGAGATAGCTTTGCCCCATACGGCCAGCCCTTGCCATCTCACGCTGATAAGCGCTTGTCTCGGCTGAAACGCTGACGATCAGGGAGCGTAGGGTTTGCCCTGCCATGCTTTTCTCCAGGCATTAAAAAACCCGCTTTGGCGGGCTATTTGGTTCTCTCACTACTGAGAATTTCAGAATTTTGATCGATGTAGAAACGCCATCGATTCAGGCAGTCGGCATAAACAACTATTTTCGAAGGTGGGTTACTCATCTGCTCGGAGAGCCCAACGTATTCCACTTTATCGCACTTCAATTGCTTTGCCGCCTTTAGGAGCGCAGCACGCTCTGCGGCTTTTATTCGCTCCACGCCACCATCACCCCACTGCTGATAAGTCTTGGGGTAGTGCTCTTTTGAATAAACTGAAAGAGCGGACTCATCGATCACAACTTCTGAGTCCGGTCTTTCCGAATTCCCACAACCAGCGATAACAGCAACAACTAAAACCGCATATTTCCTCATGGCTATCTTCCTTGCGAAACAGAGAATCTAGCATGAGGATAGGGCCTGCGCGGCAGGTGCACCATCGTCACTCGGAAGACTTGACCATCAAGAACGCCTTGAACAGCTGCTCTCCCTCCTCGGCCTGTGCCGCTTCATCAACCACCACCGCGGACTCATCTTTCCATTTAGGCATGAGGTCAACAGCAGAAACCTTCGCGCCTTGAGCTTGGAACACCGACGCCGCAATGATCGAAGCCTGGATATCGCCGCGCGTGTCGCTCAGCGGGGATTCCTGGTTATAGGCCATCCAGAGGAACAACTCCTCCGCGCTCATCCGTGAGCGCAGATCCTGAAGGGTCATACCAAGCCGGAGGGCAAGAGTCAGCATAAATGCCAACTCAGGCTCCTCCGTCAGTCGTTTCCCGCTGCGTCCACCGGATCTTCACAGCCGGCGCCGGCTGCAACACCACTCAGCTCAAAAATCTTGCCGACGAGGCGGTCATGTACAGGGCTGAACGCTTCGGCTACAGCAGGCACGTCTTCATCCTGGAAGACCCGTGCATTGTTCTCATCGAGCAACGCACGTACCAGGACGAACGCGTACAGCGGGGAGGATTGAATCTCTACCCGCGGCTCTACCGGCGGCTGGTCTTCACTTTCAGACACGGCGGATTGAGCAGGGAGCCCGGCGTCCTGGCGGGCTTCCGCAACTGCCAGCGCAGCGCGGCGCCGGTACTCGACCCAATCGCCAGCGCTCAATGCCCTGACGACGACCTTGGCGCCCTCCCATTCATCAATGGTCAGACCCTCATGCTTGAAATTTCGCATCGGGTCCAGCGCCATGGAGCGCAGATCAATCCCGCCGCCGATTTTTACCCGCGCCATTACGGCACCACCGGCAGGTCGAAGGATACGGCACCGGTGATACGCACGTTGAACGTGCCGTTAACGGTACCGTTTGGCGCGGCGTCCCAGGTGAACTGGGTTACCAAGCCGAGGAAGCTTGAGGACGACCCGTCCTTGAACAGCGACTTGAACGCGCGCGGTTCACCGTCATCGCGAGCAGTGCGCAGTACCGTCTGGGCTTCGTCGTCGGCCTTCCAGTTGCCGGACATGCTGAAGGTGCCGTTGTCGGCCAGGCCTACGGTGAACTCTTTCGCCTCACTGGCGAGCACCGTTACTTCGATCTCATCCGACTGTCCACCCTGGAACTGCGGCTGTTTGATCGTTACGGACAGATCGGCCCATTCAATGCCGACGGCCTTGGGGTCCAGGGTGGTGGTTTTAGAAACGCTGAGAGCCGTGCCCTGCGTTTTGACGAACTTCGCTTTCGTTGGGTTTTGAGCGGCCATGTGGCCTCCTATGGTTGCAGGGTGTATTCCCAGCTCACGCTGAAAAGTTTGGTATCGCTTTCAAATACGTCCGGCAGGCGATCCGCGCTGCCGGTAGTGAAGTCGGCGCCATCCGTGGTCATCGCGGTGAAGGCTTCGCCTGCAAGGGTCAGCGCCTGGAGAAAACTTTCGCCCCAGGCGTCGAGCTGGATTGTCAGGTAGCTGGAGCCGTCCCAGCCGGTGAGCGTGAAACCGGTGGTGGCGCCTACCGTTTGAATAACCAGGCGAGGCTGGGTGGCATCCTCTGGCGCAACGCCGAAGTACACGCGCCCGTCGACCAGAGGCGTGAGCCTGTCGATGAGGGATTTCTCGATCATTGGGTTTACCGGGTGATGGCGTTGTCGATGCCTTCGGCCAACTTGTCAGCGACAGCCTTCTCAATCTCAGGAAGGCTGCCATCCCAGGCCGGCCGGATGAAGGGGTGGGCCTGCATCTTCGAGGTGCCAAGCTCCAGGAATTTCCAGTAGAACGGGGCATCCCACTCCGTTTTGCTGGTTCGGCCTTTCTTTCCAGGGCGCTTGAGTGCCTTGGATTGTTTGCCGGCTGGCTTCTTTACACGGATGCCGGCGGTCGCGCCGCCCGGCGTATCAGCCTGCTTGAGACGTACCGCCGCGATGTTCTTCTTCAGTTTGCCGGTGCGAACAGGCGCAGTGCCGCGCACCTTGTCCCGGGCAACTCGGGCGCCGGCCATGACAGCGTCCCGGACGACCTTATTACCGACAGACTTGGCCAGCCGCTCGAAGTCGACCTGCAACTCGCCAAGCCCCAGAACTGTCAGCGATCCGTTGCTCATTTGGGTTTCACCGTTTTGCACATGAGTTTCAGCATGTCCCGCTGGTTGGTGGCCAGCGGCGCGATAATTTCGTAGGTGGTGCCGTCATGCACCAGGTGCTGGCCCGCTACCACGTCCTTGCGGTAACGGATGTTGATCTCGGCGGTGACCGTGACCTGCATCTGGGACGCAGCCTCGTACATGCGGCCGGAGGGAATGTTGATCTCCGCCCAGAGCTTGCCCAGGTCGCCCCAAACCTTCGATGGCTGGCCGAGGCCATCCTTGCCTTCGATGTAACCGCGCCGCATGCAGCGGTGACGCATTGGCCCGGCTCTCATCAGTAACGCTTCCTGTACATGAGTAGCCGCTCAACAGCCAGCGGCACGGTGGTTGAGATGGTGCCCAGCGCCACGCCCTCGCGGTTGGCGTACCAGTGGCCAACCAAAAGCAGAATGGCCTGCTCGACATCAGGGGTCAGCCCCATTTGAGCAGGCTCCACAGGATCAGCCTCGACCAGCTCCCTGTCGCAGTGCATGCCCACATGGGACTTGGCCGCCTCAAAGTAGCCGGCGATCAGAGCATCCTCTTCATCGTCATCGACCTTGAGGTGACTCTTCACTCGCGCCAGGTCGATCATTACTTGGTCTCGTCGGGCTTAGATTGCTTATTGGCCTTGGGTGTGGAGCCTTCCTTGTCGAGTGCAGCCAAACCCTTTCCGATCAAGCGATGAGCGTATTCCTCATCTTCCAGGTCGAGAACCTCGCCGGCGGATACTCGGCCGTTGTTCACCTTGACCTTGTCAGGGTCGCCTTCGAAGCCCCACAGAACTTTGACTTTCATAACCTTCTCCACAAAAAAGGGGCCGTCAGGCCCCGGGATGAATTCGACACAATCAAGCCTGAGGCTTGAAGCGGCCCTTCACGAACGCGTAAGGGCGGCGCACCGCCAGACCCAAACGCTCCTCGACCAAGATGGCGCGTTTGTTCTTGATGAAGTCGTCGTTGATCATGCCGACCTTGATGGTGAACGCCATGCGGTCATAGATCCGTGCGCCCTGCGCGAAAGAGCCCGTCAGGAATTCGCCGCCGGTGGTGGTGCCATCGCCTTCGTCCATGCTGTCGGAGGCCACAACCGGGCGCCCCCACAGGATCGGAGTAACCAGGCCCTGCAGATTGGCGAACAGATAGCGGTTCTGGGCGTCCTTTTCCAACTCGATGTTCATCCAGTCCAGATCAGTCATCACCACGGCATCGGCCGAACGCTTCGATTGCTTGCCAACCTGGTACAACGCGCGGCGGACGGTGTCGATAGCGGTATCATTCGCCTTGCTCAGGGCAGCGTTGAAAGCTGTCGCCTGAGTCATGATGCCGTTCATGTTCTTGCCGATGCCATCGCCCTTGAGGATTTGGCCTTCCTTCTTCAGCTTCAGGTCGTAACGCAGCAGCTCCTGAATGTAGCTGTAGAGCTGCGGCACGTCGTCCAGTGCCTCGTCGGTTACCGGCATCCAAACCGCGATCTTCTTGATGGTGTCGGTGGCTTCTTCGAAGGTCACGTCGCTGGAAGGCTTCGCTTCACCCTCACCGACCATGCCTGCACCCAGGGTGTGGAGCAGTTCCTTGAAGTAAGTGAAGGTGGTGCCGGTAACCGGCGTCGACGGAATCAGATCCTGGATCACCAGGTTCTGCCGTGGCTTGTCCTGAATTACTGGGTCGTACTGAGGCGCCACCAGGCCGGCGCTGGTCACCTTAACCTCGGACATGGTCGCCATGGCCGACTTGGTGACTTCGATTTCGGCGCGGTCCTGCTTCTTGTCGAGCAGCGCCTTGTAGTCGTCGTTGCCTTTGACAAAGTCGATGAAGCCCTTCTGCTCGCCGCCCAGGGAGCGCAGACGAACACCCTTTTCTTCGAGCTTCTGCACCTGCTCGATGACGCGCTCGATCTCACCCTTTTGGTTTTCGATCTGAGACTTAATGTCCTTGGTTGCAGCGTTGCCCTTTTCGAGCTCCGCCGACACATGGTCATATTTTTGTTGCAGCCCGCCGAAGCCCTCGGAGAGTTGTTTTTCCAGGGCTTCGCGAATTTCTTTAACATCAGCGGTCATGGCTGAACTCCAAATTGGTTTTTGAACAGGTTGGATATTTCTTTCAGCTCATCCACGATCGCCGTGGCCGCCGTCCCACCATCACGGTGTACGGCGGAATAGCCGAGCGAGGCGACTGCTGCCGCCTCCTTTTGCGAGAGCCCCATGCGTTCGCGCAGGGCTGCTTCAAAAAGTCTGATATCCGACTTCACGTCGGTAACCTTTGCCTCCGGGTTCATCCCGAAAGGCACGATTGAGGCTTCCCACAGTTCAGCAGCACTGATCAGCCGCACAGTGCGACCATCACGCTCTTCGAACGTGGCTTTGATGGTGTTGAAGCCGATGGACATGCTGTCCAGCGTCTCTTCCTTCATGAGCTCGTATGCATCACGGGCATAGCTCACAGCCAGGTTGATCTTGCCTTTAAGGTAAAGGCCATGGTCGTTTTGAGTGAATGCCGCAGAACCCACAAGCCGGGTCAGATCATGGAACAGCGCCAGCTTCAGGCGTCCCCCGCGAGTGGTCTTTACCTTCGTGAAGGCACCCGGCAGGATCACGTCGTCGCCCAGATCGATGTTGTTGAACACCGCGGCGTAGCCTTCAAAGTTGCCCGCGTCGTCCATCCCTTTCAGTTCAAACGGGACTTCAATCTTTGACATTTGTTTGCATCTCCCACCGGGTGACCCGGTCGTATTCTTCGCCAGCCAGGCGGGGCTCGTTTTCTTTCTCTCGGACGGCGTTGATGCTTAACCAGCCAGAGCCACCAGAGCCGCCAAGCGCAGCCTTGTAATAGGCCGCCCGGCCCGCGCTATCTGCGCGCAACAAACCCTCCACAATGAACTCCACAAACTGAGGTTTATCGCGGAAGAGCTTGTCGTTGATTTCGTCCTCGATCGCGTCGAGGTAAGGCTTGAGGCCAAAGGTCACGTAACCGCTGGTTTGTTGTTCCAGGTTCGATCCCATGATTGAGGTCTTACCGGCGCGGTTGGCCAGGTACAGAGGGACGCCGTAGCAACCGGCAATGGCCTCTTCCTGGAACTGCTGGGACTCAATGAACTGGCTGTCCTTCTGACTCAGGCCGGCGGGCACGATCTTCGGGCCGCCCTGCAAAACGCCCATCGAGCCGATGTCGTTGATGTCGCCTTTCCGGACGTCAGGGAATTTAGCCATGATCTGTTCCTGCTGTGCCTTGGTCAGGAACTGTTCATAGATGACGTAACCGCCCGTGAAGCCGCCTTTGCGCATGAACATCGCAGACCAGTTCTGCGCGGTCTTGGCAAGCCCCATCGACTCAGCTTGATACTCAACAGGTGAAAGTCCGTTGATACCGTCCATGCTGAACAATTTGAAGTGCAACATGTTCTCCGGCGATACCGGGAACCGCTTACCACCAATCGTGACCCAATAGATCAGGTCATCGGAGGTGTCTACTTCAACGTTATCGGCGCTCACAGGAATGAAGCCGATCCAGTCACCGTTATCGGTACGTTCAATGATGCTGTAAGCATTCCCCCGCAGCGCCATGTTAACCACGGCACACTTGAGGAAGTTTAGTTTGGTCATGTACGGGTTGGGCTTTCTCAGTACCCGGGCCTGCCGCGACTTGGTATCAGCCAGCACGCGACCTGATGGCGTGTCCTCAAAGATCTTGAGCGGCAGACCCGCAGCAGACTCGCTCAGGATCTTCACGCAAGCCCAGACGATCGGGATCGTAATTGCTGACTTTGCTGTGACCTTCACGCCCGACTTAGTGCGTTTCCCGCCGGCGACCATGTCGACTTCAACGTAGTCGCCAGTCGCCGGGTCGTTGTAGCCGAACATGCGCCATGACAGCGGGTTGTACCAACGAGATGCCATATTCGGCCTATGAGTTCGAGCCGATGAGTCCGAAGAACCCATCAGCCAGGTAATTGTCGAGCCCACTTTGGGCTTGAGGATTGAGCGACAGCAGCGAGATGGCGTTGAAGGCCGCCATCAATGGGTCGATCTTCGCCAAACCCGACGCCTGCTTGGTGATCAAGATGGCGTTACCGGCTGGTACCACCCGGGCATTGCCGCAGCACCAGGCCATCATTGGTTGTCCGCCATGGACCAAACCGCCCTCAGCCAGCTTTCGCTCAGTGGTTTTGATTGCGCCGTTCAGCTTCCAGCCTTGGCTGATGCCGATGATCTTCTCTTCCGGAATGCCGGCCTCGGCCAAAGCGTCAAGAATGGCGCCGATGCCTGACGGATCGAGACCGACCTTGTCGAGCAAGCCCGCCGCCTCCACCCTGGCCACCAGTTCGGCAACGTCTTGCACGTCCTCACCGATGGTTTCAACCAGGGTCAAATCACCGTCGCTGGCAAAATCCCGAAAGCGCGGGGCCTCGCTTTTACGGCGCTCCAACACTGATGGGTGAGCCCAGGCATGTGTCCATACCAGCCATTGCCGGGTGAGCTTGTCGCGGCCAGCAGCGGCAAAGCCGAGCAAGTCATCCAGGCCCCCGCCATCGATGCCAACGTCGACAACCTCAGAGCGATCAATCAGTTGCTCGAAGGTCAGGCCTTCCGGTGCCGCCTGAGCCTCCCAGAACTCAGCGCCGGCCCATCGATCCGAGCGTAGGTTCAGCCCTATCTCGATGTTGAGATGCTTAGCCAGAAACTGTTGAAGGGTGCCATCGGAGGCGCCCTGTTTCTTTTTGAGCTCGTCACCCAACCACTCAGCACTAACCGAACGGCCTATGTTGGGGTTGGTGATGTAGAAGTTTTCTGGCCTCAGGTACGCCTTGTCCTCAATCATCTGCAAGGGGAATTCGTACAAGATACCCAGTGTTTTGCGATCCAGGATTTTGCCGTCCCGCACATTCCGCCAGTAGCTCAGCTTTTCCTTAAACACACCAGCGGGAGGGTCATCGCTTTGGGTGGTCAGAAAGATGACCCACCCTTCTTCGCGGGAGATCTGACCACCGAGCGCTTCCATAAACATGGATTCAGCATTGGAGCGCTTGCCGAAGACCCAAAGCTCATCGACCAAAACCTTGCCCGACTTCTTGCCTGACACGGTATCGGTATCAGCTGCAACGACCTTCAACGAGTTTCGCGTGGTGCGGTCCGTGATGGTCCTGATGTGATCTTGGATATGGAACATTGCTGACAGCTCTGCGTCAGCCCTGACCATGGCCGCCGCCGGCTTGAATGCGTTGTCAGCGACCTCGCGGGTTGGAGCCAGGATCAGATGCTCTTCTTCCTCCCGCCAGCACAGGATCAGTGCGGTGAGCATGATGCCTGCGGCGATGGTGCTCTTCGTGTTCTTTTTGCTGATCAGTAGGCCGAACTCTCGTATCAGCTGCTTGCCAGTCTCAGCATCGTAGGCCCCGAAGATGCAGCGAACGAAGTTGAACACCCACTCATCACAGCAATCCGCCATCCGTGGCTTACCTGGCAGATCTGGGACGCGTAGCTCCTTGAATATCTGCAGGGCGCGCTCGGCCTCCTCTACGAAGATCGGCGGCGGGATAATCGATTCGCGGGCGATCAACCGCCGCTCCCAGTCGGGGCATGCTGTCGACCATTCCATAGTTAAACCTGCTTACCGTTCGCTGCGACTAGTTTGGGAGGGGCCTGGCGGGAGAACTTTCCAGCTGCCTGCTCGGCCGCCTTCTGCTGCTCGTCTTTCTTGCCGCCATCCGCTTTTTTGACATGGGTGTATTGAACAGCGGCAATTGCTGCCCGAACCTGTATTGGGCTGGCATCCAGCTCGCCCAGGGCGATCTTGGTCAACAAGGACAGCATGTCCATCTCTGGAGCTGGGACCGGCACCGCCCTTTCGCGCTTCAGCGCACCACCATGTGGCTGCGCCTCGAACTCCACGGACACCGCCGAGGAGTTTGCTGATTCCGGATCAACCTTCTTTTTCCGGCCAGCACCCGGCCGAGCGCCGCCAGAGTTGGGGCGAGCGCCCCCGCTCTTGCCTTTGACGCCTGCCATTTGCTGAATTCCTTTTTCAAAAAGGGGAAAAAATCTGCGCGTGAGAGGGGGAGTGGTCTGGAACAAACTCAAGCCCCCATATTTTGACCGCCCCCCAGCCTCGGCGCGGGGAGTTGGCGTGCCGCAACGGGCGAGTGACGTGCTTCAAATTGCCAGGGCAGTGTCATCCCTCAGCCACGGCGCGACTGTCGTTGGGTCTACCTTCCGGCTTGGTGGTCCTGAGCGTCCCTTCCTAGGCGAGAAGACATCGTCAATCTTCCATCCCGCTTCAAGCCGATACTCAATGGCGTTGCGGGACAAGCCTAGGTGCCGGCTCCACTCGTTTAGACACATCGTCTTGCCGTGCGCCGTGTAACGCCGGCTCGACATCTGTTGATGTGTCTTGGTCATCTTGCGAAAGCCGCGCTTCTGATTGCATGCGGCGCAACTTGCGACCAGGTTTGTCGGACAGTTGTCGTCCTTCTGGTCGTTGAGGTGATCAACGTGCATGTCATCCCAGCACACGACAACCGAGCACCAGTGACACACGAAAGGACCAGAGCCGTGTTGCGCGTGATAGACCGCTCGGTGCTCATAGACTCGGTTGCTGGTACGTCGGAGCTCATGATCGGGGGCGTGTATCAGCTTGTACCCATGGCTATGAGTCAGGGCACCTGGCTTGACCACGTCCAGCTTATTGGTTGTTCCGTTGCGGCGGTTGCGCATGTAGTGCTTCTCGCACATCTGGGCTCCTTTACGGTTGGCCACACTTGCGCAGCCAGGCACTCGGCAGGTAGCCGGCTGGTTGGGTTGAGTGAGCATGGGATGCCTCTAAGGACGATGGTTGCGCTGTTCTTCTTGTTGCTTGACGGACGAGTGGCAGTGAGTGCAAAGCGAGACCCACTGGCTTTTGTCCCAGAAGATATCCATGTCACCGCGATGCGGAACGCCGTGGTCGACAACAGATGCTGCTGTCACCCTGCCCTCGTGCTCGCAGTACACGCAGAGCGGGTTGTCATTGAGGTGAACAAGTCGAGCCTTCTGCCATTCGTAGTTGTAACCACGCTGGCTTGACGTTGTCTTGCCGATACGCCATGAGCCAGGCGCTGCTGTTGCCAGCCTATTGCCCTGCGTGGTGACTCTGTTGCCTAAGGTCTGGAGGCGAGCCATCAAGGCTCCAGTGAAAGCTTGATCGAACCCAGGATCACCCCGAGCGCGGCAGCCTGAGACGACTTGGCCTGCTCATCCGCCGGCATATCACTGACCATGCCCTTGATCTGGTAATACTCAGCACTGACTGTGCTCATGGGTTGTTCCTCATTGCGCGCCACGATTTGGCGCATTCGAAATCGTGGCGCGGATTACAGCGAGTCAGCCTTGCGACCAATAAACCTGTCTGAGTAGTCGCGCAGCTTCTCAACACCTACGAACCCAACCGCACCACCGGCGAAGGTAGCCATGCCCTGAGGCAGTCCCATCCACTCCAGTAGCGGCACCAGAGCCAGGGTAATCAGCCCGCACAGGGCGCCCTCAAGGATCATCTGGCGGCGAGTGCCGCCGCCATACACAACCCGCAGGATGGCAATGAGCACCGATAAGCCAGAGGCATAGAGTTGCGGCTGGTGCGCTGCAAGCCAGGCAAATGCAGCGGCCCACAAGTTAGGGTCTTTTTCGGGCATGGGAGCCATCTCAGTTCCTCCCCTTCAGGGAGTTAGGGGGTTGATTAGCGTGAACGGTGCAGCAGACCGCCAGGCATGAGCTCCTTGCGGATCACAGCCTTTACCTGGTCAGCGAGATTTGAGCCCATCAGGTCAATCTGCTCTTTCAGATCCTGGCCAAGCTTGGTCTCGCCGATCATGCCGGCGATGTCCCGGAGAATGTCCGAGGCGCTTCGGTCATTGATGGCGAAGCGATCAGCCGAAACCACGAACTGCGATGGCAATCCAACGCCCATGCCCGCGGCGTACAACTTGCCGTTCTCGCCGAGCTGCATCCGCACGCTCCAGGCAGCGGGCCATGGCTGCTTTATGATGCTGTCCTGAATCAGGGCCTCACTGATGTAGACCTGGTCGCCATCAACCTTGAAGGGTTCAGGCTGTTCAGGCTCTGACTGGTCCAGATTGCCGAACCGCATCCGCACGACACCATCACAAGTGATCGCGGTGCAGCCGCCGTTGTGTACGATCCGCGTGCCTGCGAACTTCGCCTTCGCGAGGCGATCAGCAAGCTCTTCCTCGGTTTCAAGTCGGGCGTAGCTCAGGAACAGGCGGGAATTGAACGACTCATCGCCATAGCTCGCATCGAACTCTTCGAACTCGGCGGCGTGACGATATTGCTCCGGCACCCGCTCAAGCTCTGCCTGCATGAACTGGAGCAGGTTGGCGGCATTCTTGGGCAGGTCGTACTTGCTCCAGCTGGCCACTTCGACCGACACCATCTGGCGCTCTGGCGCATTGGCCGCGCTGCCGAAGGTGCAAGAGTTAATCTCGAAATCACCGGTGGCTTGATCGAGCTTCCAGCCGGAAACGCCCGGCACGTAGTTGCTGGATTGGATATAGCCAGACATTTACGGCGCCTCATAACGAAAAAGGCCCGCCGACATGGCGAGCCTCGAAATAGATCCGGCTCCAGCAGCACTCCCAGCTCGGAGCGATGGGCGTGGTGGAGCCGAAAACGAAAAAGCCCCGGCAAATGCCGAGGCTCGTTATGGGTGGAGATGGAAACCCTGTCAGGTCTCTGTCGTGGCGTTTCCCTCCAGTCCCCACGCTGACTGTTACCCCTGCACGCTTCCGCCGGGCTTTGATCATCTCCAGAAAGCAAAAAGCCCAACTCTAGGGTCGGGCTTTGCTCGCGGAAAAACCGCAAAGTAACTTAAATCTATATATCGTCCCCGGGCCTGTCAAGCAGCCTGACGACGAATATCTAAAGCCCCATCAATCCAAGCAATGCCGGCCTTCCACAGCCCGCGCGTCTTCTCTTCGCCGAAGCCCATCTTCTTTCCGACTTCCATCAATGAGCTGTCACGGGTGGTGTAGTACTTCATCAGCACCTGGCCGCATTCGGGGTACCGCTTAAGCAGACGGCCCATCAGCCCATCGATCATAAGCGCGTCGTCATCGGTGATCATCGGCGACAGGATGGTGTTCTCGCGTGACGCGCAGCACGACACGCCAGAGCCAAGCACAACCCAGCGGCCCCAATGCTCCAGCAGATCCTCGGCGGTGCGTTCCTTAAAGCTCGGTGTGAAGGCCATGGCTCAATCCCCTTTGTAAGACGAGCGGCCTGGGCCGCGGCTGTTGTTCTGTTGGTAGTCATCAGCCATACGGCGCAGTAGGCTGACCGTAATCATCAACCTACTGCGCTCCCGCCTGACCATCCGACCGAGCTGAACCACCAGGTCCTCGATCAGCAGCGGCTCAAGCGTCTGGGCATGGACGAAGCCGGACGAGTGACATCCGATGCAGTCGAGCTCGTGAAAGACGCCCTTGATCATCCCTTTGCCGGCGCATGACGGGCAGTCCGTGAGCGGTATCAAGCTGCGCACAAAGGCGGGGCCACTGCTCTTTTTCATCATTTTTAAACCTCGCCTATGGTTTGTCGTTGATTTGGCTAGAGGCCGCGCAATTCGTGGCCTCCACCGGAATATGGGAAACTTCGCATAATGGCTCTGCAATGGTGTGGATCGCGGAAAACCCACGCCCATCTAACCATTCATGCCACTTCTCCAGCGCCTCTCGCTTGCCTGCCTCTACCCACGTGTGGATGTATGCCTGCACGTTGTGACCCATCGCATGGTTAAGCAGTAGCTCGCCAATGAGGAAGTCCACTCCCAGATCCACCCAGCCTGTTCTGGCAACCTTGCGCAGGTCATGGCTTGTCCACTCGCCTCCTGCCAAGCGGGTAAACACGGCACATGCCTGGCTGTCGGTCAGTGGCTTGCCGCCACGGGAAGGGAATAGGTACTTGCCCTGGTAACCAGTGGCCGCCTGAGCCGCGTGATATCGCTTCAGCAACGCACATACCTGAGGGGTAAGAGGAAGGGTCAACTGGCACCGGGTCTTGGTGTGCTCAGCCGGGATATGCCACTGGCGCTCTTCGAAACTGAAATCAGACCATTCAGCCATCCGCGTTTCGCCGGCGCGCGAGCCATGGCACAGCATCATCAACGCCAACATTGCATCAGCCGGAGCCGAGTTGAACTTGGTCGCCAGACCCGCCAGTACCTCCTCCACCTGGACGTCACGCAGACGCGCGGCCTTGGGCTTGATTTTTGTTTTGGAGAAGTCGCTGAACCGGATCGCATTCATGGGGTTCGTCTGGATCAGCCCGAGACGTGCCGCCTGGCGAAACGCCAACACCAGCAACCGAAAGATCAGGCGCAGGTATTCAAGAGACAGCTCAGCCTGCAGTGGCCACATCAATCGCTGGTCGATCTCGGACTTGTTCACGCCGGACAGCAGGAGGTCGCCAAGGCGCGGGCGAAGATGCTTGCTCATCACCGATCGCGCAGTGGTCTTGCGCTTGGAGGACAGGTTACGGTCGCGGCCCATGCGATCGTCGAACCATTCAAGCAGCTGACCGACCGTCGCCCAGGTCCCTATCGCCGTGCCTGCCTCAGGCTCGGTGACCAAGCGAGCACGTACCGCCGGCAGGGCCGTTAGCATTTGTTTGGTATTCAGGTCGGGGAAATTCGCGATCTTGTTCCACGCGCTACCCACTACCAGGTACCAAGACCCTTTAGTGCGGTCCTTTTTGTACCGAAACCTGAACGCAGGTTGGCGGGCGTCCCGAAGGTCGCGCACCTCGCTGGCCGCATTGCGGCGAATCTCGGCATCAGAGAGAGTCACGGTTAATGTCTTGGGTTGAGTCATGCGGCAGCCCTGGTTTGAGGTTGAAGGAGATAGGCCCGGATCGCCTCAATGGCGTCGAAGTGCCCTCGGCAGACGATGGCCAGGTAACCCTGATCAGTCAGCGCCTGCAGGTATGCGTCTTGGGCCGGCGAGACGGCGGCGTCATACGGCGCCAGGGCCTTGAATTCGATGTACAGGCCGAAGTAACCGCCGCGGGCCATCGGCAGCACCAGGTCAGGAACTCCAGCCTTCACGCCCTGCTCTTTCAGCTTGATCGCCACCAGCTTGTGCCGGTGGCCACCGTTCGGGACGTGGTAGATCAACTTCGAGGCGGCGGGATAACGCAGGCTGATCTCCTTGATCAGCGCGGCCTGCTCGAGGCCCTCGCGGTCTATTGACTTGGCACGCACCGGCTTGACGCTGAAGGCCTTCGGGCTGAACGGCTTCAAAGCCTCACCTTCCCTTCGCGAATCAGGATGTCCTGGGTACGCATCACGCCCTCGGCGAGGTAAAGACGCACGTCGTCATGGGTCAACTGCACCGGCGCGCGCAGGCGGCCGTCGGCGATGTCGTGGCAGTAACCGCACGCCCAGGCGGCCTGGAAGTCGTTCGGCTTCACGCCCATTCCGCAAGTGCCGGCCAGGCGGTAGTGAGCCAGGACTGTGGTGGATGGTTCGCAGGAGCAGCCGGGAAACCGTACTTGGCACTCGCGATCGCGGGCGGCTTTGGTGAGTTTGCTCATCTGGAACCACCTGATAGCCGGGCGCGCAGTTCGGCGATAGCTCCCTTTCCGACTTCGGGGGTGATTCGGCCATCTACCTTGGCCGGCAGCGCCTTGGGCATTGACTGAAGCGGCAAGCCGTCGAGTAAGCGCCGAATAGTGATCGTGTAGTTCCGGTCGAACAGCTTCAGGCTCAGCGCGGCCTCGAGCTTGTTCAGGCTCTCAAAACCGCATTCTTTGGCCGTGTGCCAGACAGCATCGTGCGACCACTTGCCCTGCCCCGCCATGCCTGGATGGGCATTCCGCACGGCTTCACGGTGAGCCGCTGCCAGGGGAGGAAGACCGAGCATTTCCGGGGTCGGTTTGCACCATTCAATGAACTGACCCGGGCTCGGGATGAAGTCGGACACCTGCTTGCGCGCCTTGATCATGCCGAATTCGATCTGGCCCTGGGTGCGGATGCCTTCGTCGAGGAAGGCTTGCATCCACTGGACCTTGGCGGCTCGGTAGGTCTCCTTGTCCGGCCAGGCTTGGCGCCATGCTGAGCGAATGAGACGAAGCTCAGTGAACAGATCGTTGATAGCGACCGCCATCTGGCGTCGGCCTTCGTCCTGGGGCGCCTGGATCTCATCTTTCGGGATGAACTCACCGGCTGCGGGGTTAGCCCAAAGGCCCCGGGTAACGGCGGATACTTGCTTCATCACGATTGCACCCCGTTCTGCCAGTCGATGTCGTCGTCATCGAAGTCCGATGCCGGTGCTGGCTTCTGACGTATCGGCGTGACGTTGGTGGCGGCAGCGCGGGCCTTGTCGTTGTTCACCCACTTGACCAGCATGCTCACCCACTCAGCCTGAGTGTTGACCTGGTGCTGTGGCTCGTAGTGGCCGGTGAATGCGACCCGCACTTCCTCGGTGAACAGGTCAAGCGACAGGCCACGATGAAAGGCGTAGGTTTTCAAGAGCTTTTCGTCCGGCACCCAGTCGAGGGTCATCTCGCTGGGCATGCGAGGGTCGACTGGCTCCCGCGCAGAGAGAGGGTTTTGATCTTCTCTTCTCTTCTCTTCTTTAGGTAACGCACCGCTAACGCTCGAAGCGTTACTTTTTCCGTTACTCGCCTTGTGGTTTGCCACTCGCTTTGCGGTAAGAAGCCTGTTTTTAGCGGTCTTCCCGTTGTGGCGGTCGAAGTGCGGGAGGCTGATAACGCCGTCGATCTCGATCATCCAAGCAACAGATTTCATGTGTTCGCAGAAACCGATAACGCCAACGAGACGATCAAGTAACTTTTTGCTAACGCTCGGAGCGTTACCGTTCTCTGTTTGCTGGTCGAACCAGCCCCACACACGCATCAGCTTGCCGACGACAGCATCAGGGTCGATATCGGCCAAGTCAGCGATCTGGCAAACCTCGGGCTTATCCAGGGTGGTGAGTTCGAATTTTATCCAGTCGCCGGCCATTACAAAGCCTCCTGAAGGACTGTTGCGAGATGGGTGATGCCTTTGCGGGTGACCATGACCTGCTCGACAACCTTGAGATCTTCCTCGGCGCCCTTGCCTACCTTGACCAGCTTGTGCTCGAGCAGGCCGGCGGTGAGGCGGGGTTGGTACGCAGACCAGGCCGAGAACGCGGCGCGGCGGTATATCCAGCGGTTGTCGCTGAGCCACTTGAAGAGTTTCAGCGGGCCGATGCCCAACTGCTTGGCAGCCGAGGTGATGCAGATAGAGCCGTCGGTGGCGGACAGGCGCTCCAAGGCTTGAACTTTGGGTGCTTGCTGCAGGATCACTTGGTGCAGAGAGGCGTTCTGCTTGGCCTGATCGGCGGCGAGCTGGAGGGCTTCGGCGAAGTTGGTAGGCAGCGACATGGAGTGTCGCGACACCTTTTCTAGTTCCTGCAATCGTGTCACGACACGATGACGAAGAGGGATGCTGTAGCCGGTGAGCAAGGTCTCGGTTAGGACGCGATCTAGACGAACTTCCGAGGTGCGGCCGCGCTCATCCGTATATCGAACTGCCTGGCTCAGATCTGAGCCAGCCCTTTCGAGCGACTCAAGCATCACATTCACATCCCTAAGGACGTTCTTGTGCTGTTTGCCGGTGAGCTCAGCAATCTCCCGGCTCGACATGGTGACGGTATTGCTTGGAGCAACAATCGTGTTCATAATGGCCCCACAGTGTTTTACAAGTTGTTGAAAGAGCCGGGTTGCAGCCCGGCTTTTTTGTGCCTGAAATTCAGGCGACTTTTATTGATGCCTTTAGCTGCGCCAGCGCCTCTTCTGCGTGAGCAATCTCTTTCAATATCCGGGCGCGCTCTACCTGGTTAACGCGACCATCAGCCATCGCGGCATGGGTCTCGACGGTTACTTCGGCGAACTCCAGAGTTGCGCGACCCAGCGCCTCATGAATGCCGAGGGCTGCTGGTTGGTCTTTTTTCAAGACCGAGTAACCGAACTCGCCAGCCAGCGCGGCGAGCGGGCGCATGTCTTGCGTGTGCAGGAGCAGCGCGTACAGGTGCTTCACGTTGAACCAGGCGCCGTCGTAGTTCGCATTGGCGCGCTGAAGCAGGCTCACGGGCGGCATATTCATCAGCGTGGACAGTTGCTTGGTGTTGGCTTCATCAACCACGGTGTCGCAGGCCTTCAGAAAATCGTGCATCCGTAAAACCTCAATCTTGTTTATGTGGCTGCGTGCCATCACGCGCTGCAAACTGTTTCCCAAGAGAACGCTAAGCAGCCGATTTTTGGGATGGGAACGGGCGGAGCTCGTTTGCCTTGAATGTGCCGTCAGGCAGTTCAAGAACACGAATATCCCGTTTCGCGGATAGGGCTTTGTAAATGGCTGGGGCGGTCACCCGAAGAAGCCGTGCGGCTTCGGACTGCCCTTTGTCAGCCACGAACTTGTCGAGGGGAGTCTCATTCATGGTCATGCCTCTGCTTGTAGATGAGGCCGATATTAACCATCTGTTAATTTTTAATCAATACCGATGGTTTCTTCTTATTTTTAACCATTGGTTTAAATTTGCGCCATGACCAAAAAACGAATCCTCCCGCCCGAGCTGATTGCCGAATGCGCAGCCGCGCATGACCTGTTCCTCTCGAAGAAGAACGAGCTGAAGCTCAGTCAAAAGAAAATCGCCGATGAGGCGGGAATGACCCCGGCTGCCGTGAATCTCTACTTCAAGGGCATCAACCCCCTGAACACGAAGTTCGCAGCGGTACTGGCGCGCATGCTTGATGAACCCGTTTCAGCATTCAGCCCGCGTTTGGCTGGCGAGATAGCGGCACTAACCAGCGCCCCCGTTAAGGCTGCGGCGATTGGAGGCGCGAGTGCGGCTGAGAAGGTTATGGAGATGATCCGCAAGCATGCGGGGAAGAATCTAGACGCCGATGCGCAAGAGAAGATCGCTGCTGCTGCGCTCACGGCGGCCAGTGAGGCGCAGGGCAAGGTTATTCAGGCCGATTTTTCAGGGCTTAAGGCCCGTGCGGGCGAGATCGTGATTCGCCAGTACGATGTCAGGGCCTCGATGGGTCACGGCCAAGTGCCGGGTGACTACAACGAGGTGGTCCGCAATCTAATCATCCACGAAGACGTGTTGCGCGAGAAAAACATCTCGTATACCTCCCCACACTCGCTAGCCATGATTACCGGCTGGGGCCAAAGCATGGAGGGCACGATCAACGACAAAGACCCGCTGATAGTAGACAAGGGCGTCAACGAGTTTGCTGGTGAGGGCATATACGTCCTGACCTGGCATGAGCACCTGTACATCAAGCGGATTCAGGTGTTGGATGCTGACCGTTTTTTGCTGGTTTCCGACAACCCTAATATTAGGGACCAAGAAGCCCGAGTTGAGGATGTGATCGTTCATGCCAAGGTGTTGCTGATCTGGAATGCGAGAAAGGCCTGACCCGTGCCCCGCCTTCTCGCAGGCATCGACCTGCCCTGAATGCTGCGACCTGCTGATTTGTAGTCGACCTGCAGCCCGCCACTGGGCGGGCTTTTTGCGACCGTCAGAAAGGCGCTGGCTCCTCCTCTAACGCCTCCACCTCCCCTAGCTCAACCACCCTATCCTCGTCGCTTGGCGCCTCCCACTCCAGTAGCACCCCGCCGTCATCCTGGAAGACCATGTTCACGCCATCCGTCTCGGCGATCCTCCCCATGACCTCATCCCACTCGGCGTCACGGTCCGTGTCCAGGCGATGAATGACCGCCGAGCACCGCTCCTGGGCTCGTGGCGAATTGATCATTGACGATACCCGTAGGCCTAAGCGCTCAACCGCGGACATCTCAACTCGTACTACCTGCTTAGCCTTCTGCGCTTTGCTCATTTGCCCCCACCCTATGCTGTACATCCATCCAGTGATGGCAAAAGCATAACTCACGCCCAATTAAAATAAATTAACCATCGGTATTGACGTTAAAATAAACCGATGGTTAACTAGCCCCATCGAGTCACCCAGCAGGGACTCGCCAGGGCCTCAGGGCCTGAACCGCTCTTTAACAGTCAGCGCAACAAACAACAGACCGCATTGCCTCTACCGGCGACCGGCGAGCAGACAGGCCCGAAAGCCTGCCAACGACAGGGAAAACCTTGTACGGCTGCTCGATGGTGAAACGCCAGAACCGAGTGAACGACCCGGCAAGCAATGCGCTCCGCTAATCCCAGCGGCAGAAGGGAGAGACACCGAATCGAATTAGCGGTCCCGATAGCCTCGGCTGGGAACGCCGGACCTCATGCACCCTGCCCCACTCAATCAGGGCATTCAGAGCTGTAGCGTGCATGTTGTAAGGACCTGTGATCCACGGCGAACAGATGCTGTTTGACGCCGTGAGGAGGAAGCTCGCCGCCCACCCACGAAGACGACCGGCCAGCCCTGCAATCAGCAGCGGGCAACGGGCCACACCGCTGACGCAACAAACCCGGTCTGACGCCAGTAGCGTGGCCGGGATTTCACCGATAGGCCTTCGCAAGAGGGCCTGACGGGAAATCAACCCAATGCAAGAGGAAACACCATGTTAGCCAAATTGTTCGGCAAGAAATCCGGCCAGGCCCGTGCGGCAGTCGCCAAGCTGGCAAACCGCGACCTGATGGAAGCGGTGGTGTACGGATCGATCTACGTTGCAGCCGCAGACGGCGACCTGGAAGAGAGCGAGCTGTCGAAGATCGAAACCATCCTCAGCAACAACCCGGCGCTCCAGGGCTTCGGCGCTGAGCTGTCCAACACCATCGACCGCGCCAAAACCGACTTCAAGTCAGGCGCTCGAATCCTGCGGCAGAACGCCGAGAAAGAGCTGGGCGACCTGGCTCACTCCCCGGCCGAAGCGCTGACCGTACTCAACGTGATGCTCACCGTGGCCGAGGCCGACGGCGAGATCGAACCGGCCGAGCTGACCGCCCTCGAGCGCAGCGCCAAGCTGCTGGGGCTGAATCTGAAAGACCACCTGTAAGCATCACTTCTGCACCTTGGCGACAGGGTGCAGCGGGATGACAACCAGGAGATAAAGAAGTGGCTCAGTTCAATATTGATGCTCATCTGAGCGACGGTAAGCAGCTGGAATGGCTCGCGCTTGCAGATGCTGGTGAGCGTCCCGACGCAGTGCTTCAGCAGGTGAAGACGGCAGCGATTAGCAAGTTTGGAGCAGCGGTGTCTTCTAAACGCTGGGGCTTATCGCAAAAGTGCGACGGATACATTGTCGTGATCATGCATGCCTGAAAAACCAGCGCAACGACAGCATGTCGTTAACTGCCCGAGGCCCTGGTACTCCACAGACCAGGCCGCATCGGATATAGCTCGGCCCTCTGTCGTGATAGCAGGGTGGCCACCTTGTCCCGAGCTGGTGCGATCAATAGCGCCTTGTGAAGACGGACAACACTCGGAGGGATTCGAGCTATATCCGATGCGGACGAACATCCGGCGCGCGCCGGCCACCTGCATTTCAACCCACCTAGAACGGAGGATTAGCAGCCATATAAACAACAAACCCAGGCGCTCGACCGCCACCCCCTGCGTGACATAGGGAGGTCTATGTACCGCAACGAAAGCCCGGTCCTGATCGGGCTTTTTTACGCCTTGCCTTTATCCGTCAGCACCCTCCCCTGGGCCCACCGGCACAGACCAGGCGGTCAGGTTGCTGACGAATAAACGCAACCACAACCAAGGAGTCGGCATGAACCAAGCCATCCAACAAAGCCAAGCCGTTCTGCAGGCCCTGCGGGAACGGGTTTCGCTTTCCACTTCGGAGATGTACATGAAGATCGGTCGTGAAGAGCCAGTGAAGGTACCCCGCTTCAACGTGGTGCCGCTCGGCAAGAACCTGTTCGATGTAGTCGAGCGCTCCAGCGGCGTATCCCGCGGCGAACGCACCGGCCACGACGGCGCGTGCAAGTACGCCGATCAGCTCGAGCGCAACGCCGACTTCTTCGATGCGGCGAAGTCCACGTCGAAGCGTTTTGGGTGGCGCATGGTGCGCTGGACAGCTGGCTTCGCGGCGCTGCTGGTGGTGTTCGCCTACTACGGTGCGCAGTAATGATCGGCGTACCGATGGCCAACCCGAAAGACGCGGTGATCGCCGACCTCAACCGCCAGATTGATGCGTTCTACGGCGCGGGCAAGAAAGCCCAGGTCATCCCGCGCGGCGTCAGCGCTGACGGGCCTTTCAATGGCACCACCGCCCACCACGAACGACTGCGTGCCCAGCGCGACAAGCTGGCACCGTTGGTGCGCGCCGAAGCGGCCAAGGGTGTCGTAGCCAGCGTGGCAGCAAAGAACCTGGGCATGCACATCAAGCGCGTGACGCTGATCGCCCAGGAAAACGGCTTCAAGTTCGCCGACACCCCATGAGGCGCATCAGCAACCAGGTGCGCCAGCGCCTTCGCCAGTCGCAATTCAACCTACCACCCAGCGGCCTGCAGGCCATCCCGGAGAAACAGCCATGTCCACCGCAACCGATACAGCCGAGTTTCTTGAAGAACTCAACGGTGGCGCCTTTGCCAGCCAAATCGGCCACGCCCTTTCCGAAGTAGCCGCCGGTGTTGTTGACCACGGCAAGGCCGGCAAGCTGGTCATTACCCTGGACTTCAGCCAGATCGGCGAATCCAGTCAGGTGAAGATCAAGCACAAGCTCGACTACAAGGTGCCGACCAAGCGCGGTACCCGCAGCGAGAACACCAGCCTGGACACGCCGATGCACGTTGGCTCCGGCGGAAAGATCACCCTCTTCGCTGAAAAGCACGATCAGCTCTTCACCCGCGAAGAAGCGCCAATCAAGCCCCGTACCTGATCAATCCCGCCTCACCCTCCCTTCCGCAACCCAAGGAAATAACCGATGTCACTTACCAAAGATGCAATTCAGCTCATCACCGATACCGCGCTGGAAGCCACCGGCAAAAAGCTGGAAACGCTGGTCCCTACCGTGGTGTTGCCGGAAAGCGCAAAGGTCATCGATCTTGAGCGTTTCCAGGCTGGCCGCAGCCGCTTCCGTGGCACATACAGCACCCACTCACTGGCTGATTTCGGCGCTTACGTCGTTGAACGCGCAGCGCCTGGCGCCCGCGGCTTCATTAATCAGGACGAAATGAGCTGCGGCCTGCTGTTCAACCTCGGCACTGCCGCAGAACCTGGCCACGCCGACGACCGCGCCATCCTTCGCCTGAAGGCAACAGCCGGCTACACCGCCGCCCAGGCAATCGGTGGTCGCGGTATCAGTCAGAAGGATTTGAGCGATTGGATCGAAGACTGGCACCAGTACCTCACCCCGGTCGACGAAGCCGGCAACCCCATCCCTGTGGCCAAAGCCATTGCTGCCGTCCGCACGATCACCATCAAGGCGTCCAGCGAATCGGAAACCACGGTGGGCGAAACCAGCGCCAGCCGCAGCGCCATGGACCAGATCGAAGCGCGTAGCAAGGAGACCCTGCCGGTATC
Organism: Pseudomonas sp. K8; assembly: GCF_014889455.1. Lineage (NCBI taxonomy): Bacteria > Pseudomonadati > Pseudomonadota > Gammaproteobacteria > Pseudomonadales > Pseudomonadaceae > Pseudomonas > Pseudomonas sp. K8. Next base: position 84,549 of record NZ_VJWO01000014.1, on the reverse strand, counting down.
CCTGCAATTTCGGACGGTCCCGTTCGAAGGCCTGACCGAACAACAGATCACCCTTCGCCTCTCGGTCATCACCAGCGGCTCGCAGCCGGTGTTGAAATTGCGGTGGGTTGGTGAAGAGGTCCAGCGCGAAGACATCGCCCAGGAGTTCAAGGCAGTACTTCAACGCAATATTGGCGAAGCGGCCGTATTGTCGCTGGGCGCGTTTGATCCCAAGTAGTCCCCTTCCAAGCCGGGAGACCGGCCTTCCTATTCGCTGCATCCGGTAACCGGAGGGCGGCGCTTACCCCGGAGCAAACCCATGACCAAGCAAGCACAGCAAACAGTACTCGCCGCAGAACTCCCTGAGCGCGGCCAACCTCTGGCCGGCGGTGTGTTCGTAACCCGCTACTGGCTCAACGGCGTAGAGCGCGCCCTGATCCTTCTGCCTGACGAGCTCAACGGTGTCTGGGGTGAGTATGGCGTAAAGATCGAAGGCGCCGGCAGCTATAGCGACGGCGAAGCTAACACCCGCGCCATGGCCGAGGCCGGCAGCGAGATCGCCGTAAAAGCGCTGGAACTGGGCGGCTTTATTCCGTCCTGCCTTGAGGGCCAACTGCTGATGGCGGCCAAGGCAGATGACCTGGTAGAGCTTCGCGATGATCGCTATCACTGGCTGAGCACGCAGCGCTCCGCCTACAACGCCTACTTCATGGACTTTGAAGATGGCTGGCTCTACTACTACGGCAAGTTCAGCGAGCGGCTCGCGCGCCCTGTCCGCAGCCTCCCTATTCAGTAATTCATTTCTTCATTGATTTTTCGCAGGTGATTCCCGGGAGCGCCAGGACGGCGCTCAGACCAGAAGCTCGTCGGGAAGCGCCGGCTACCTGCACCCTTATCTCGCTCACAGGAGCATCCCATGCAAGCAAATCAACTGACCACCTACACCCGCGGCGATCTTATGATCAGCAGCCCGGATGAAGCTGTAGTGCTGAAGCTGGCAACGCTGGCCATCACCACCGCGCCGACTATTGCGGAAAGCGGCATCCCAGCCATCGGCGAATACTGGCCCGGTGAGGGCGGTGTGAACGGCGGCCTGTTCCCTGGCGGCGAAAAGCCCTACTACCTGATTGTTCCGACCGGAAGCGATGCAGAGTCGACCCATGAGTGGGGTGGCTACGGCGAAGAACTTGGCGGCGCCAAATCCCCATGGGACGGCCAGGCGAACACCGCTTACCTCGCCAGCAGCAACCGGGAGCACGACCACCCTGCCGCCCAGTTCTGTGCAGCCTTCGAGCGTGATGGGCACAAGGACTTCTACCTCATGGCTCGCCGCGAGGCTTCCTTCCTCGAAATCACCGTGCCGGACATGTTCACCCAGGCGTACCACTGGACAAGCTCGCAGCGCTCCGCCTACTACGCCTACGGCATGGACTTTGGAGATGGCTGGCTCGTCAGCAACGGCGAGAGCAACGAGCGGCTCGCGCGCCCTGTCCGCAGAAAGTTTATTTGATCATTCAATTCTTCATTCATGGGCGCGGCAGCGCCCTAGCTTTTCAGGAGTCCAGGGATGGCGCTGCATACGGATTTGGAAATCCACAAGGTGGCCGAGGAGTTGCTCGGGCTTTCGCTTGACCTGGTGCGCAATATCCCGCGCGACCTGAAACAGGTTGTCGGGGCAAAAATCCGGGACGAGTGCCTACAGGTCCTGGTACTGATCGGCCGGGCCAACATGACCCGGGACAAGCTGCCCCACATCAACCTCCTGCTCGAAAGCATTTGGATGCTCAACTACCTGCTGCGCGCCCTCACCAACCGAGGGTTGATCAGCAAGGGGCAGCACGCCAAAGCAATGATGATGACGGCCTCAATAGGCCGCCAGGCCAACGCCTGGAAGAAATCCGCAACCGCGCCCGCTGCTTGAGGGTCACGGCCCTCTTGCCTGTGCGCCAAATCTGGTCGAGCCGCTGACCTATGGGTCACCGCCATGCGCAAAAACAGATACCGCCGGTCTAAAGCGTCCGCGTAGGTCTGGCGCAGTTTCCAAGCTGATCGGCGCTGCCTTCGGTTTGGCGATGTAGATAGCTCGACAGGTCGCAGCGCTCCGCCAACAACGCCTACAACATGGACTTTGAAGATGGCTGGCTCAACAACAACGACAAGAACAACGAGCGGCTCGCGCGCCCTGTCCGCAGATTTAAGTGTTGCCCCCTTCCAGTTCGAGGATCTCGTCCAGGCTTACTACGACTGCCGACGCAACAAGCGGAACTCCGTGAGCGCCCGGCTGTTCGAGAAAGACATGGAGATCAACTTGCTGGAGCTGCACGACGACCTGATTGCCGGCACTTACCGGCCAGGCCGATCAATCTGTTTCGTGGTCACCCGACCGAAAGCCCGCGAGGTATGGGCGGCGGCCTTTCGGGACCGCGTCGTCCACCACCTGCTGTACAACCATGTGGCACCGCGCTTCTACGCCAGCTTCATAGCGGACAGTTGCGCATGCATTCCAGGGCGCGGCACGCTGTATGCAGCCAAGCGCCTTGAGTCGAAGATCCGCAGCGCCTCGCAGAACTGGTCGAAGCCGATCTTCTACCTGAAGTGCGACCTGGCCAACTTCTTCGTCGCCATCGACAAGGCGGTGCTGCGCAAGCAGCTGGAAGCCAGGATCACCGAACCCTGGTGGTTGGCACTGGCCACGCAGATCCTCATGCACGACCCTCGCGAGGATTACGAGACCCGCAGCCCCGCGCACCTGTTCAACCGGGTGCCGCAGCACAAGCGCCTGGTGGCACAGCCTGCCCACCTCGGCCTGCCGATCGGTAACCTGTCGTCGCAGTTCTTCGCCAACGTCTACCTCGACGCCCTGGACCAGTTCGCCAAGCACCGCCTGGGCGCCAAGCACTACATCCGCTACGTCGACGACTTCATGTTCCTGCATGAGTCGCCGCAGCAGCTCAATCAGTGGTTGGCCGAGGTGGGAGAGTTCCTGCCCAGGCTCGGCGCCAAGCTGAATCCCACCAAGACGATCCTGCAGCCCGTAGACCGCGGCGTCGACTTCGTTGGGCATGTGATCAAACCTTGGCGCCGCTCAACTCGCAAGCGGTCGCTTGCCCAGGCGCTGAAGCGAACAGCCGCGGCACCGGCCGAGGATCTTCGTGAGACCGCCAACAGCTACTTCTGCCTGCTCAGCCAGGCCAGCCATAGCCACAAAGACCGGGCAGCACTTGCCCGGGTCGTGCTGAAGCGCGGCAATAGCGTCAATGCCGACCTGACCAAGACCTTCAAGAAGCAGTAACTCCCCCACTCCACTGCCCGGGCGTGGCCCGGCTAGGACTCCCCATGCCTACAGAAAGCAATGCGATCTCTTTCCATCGCGAAGATCGATACAACGTCATCAAATACACCGATTTAGACAAGCTTTCGCACGCCGAGAGGCGCTCCGCAAGCGGATTCCTGCGGAGAATTCATGAGTCGGTGTTGAGGGAAGGTGCTCCTGCTCGCTCGTTCCTGATTATTGAAAGCGATTGGCCCGAGTACGAACCCGTCTGGCAGATGATCGAGCGCCGAATGACAGGGCAGCCGGAAGTGTCAGCCGCCGAAGAACTAGACGCCGTGCTGCACTGGCGTGGCAAGCACACCCAGGCAATCCGCGAACGTGACGCTCTGCAGGTTCGACTCGCTACGGAAACGGCGATGCACCCATTCGCCGAAAAGGTGATCCGCAAGCTCGAGCGCTTTCAAGAGTGTGCAGACGACGGGCAGGGTGCAGACATCGGGCTGCACTGGTTTGACCTGCTCACCCAGCTCGGCCTACTGAATCGTGTGCAGCGCAGCCCTGCACTGTGGGAAATGACTCAGCAAGGCGAAGACGCCCTGGAGCTGTCGCGGCAGAGCGCAAAATCCCGATAGGAGTACATCCGTACTCCACCCGCAAAATCTGTAACCCCCCCCTTCAAAGTCAGCCGCTATAGCGGCAAGGACGAAGTCGCCCATGAAAACTTACAGCGTGCTCCTGACCGTCGACGCATCAATCGTGGTCAAGGTTGAAGCCGAAAACGAAGAAGAAGCCAAAGAGCTGGCTGCCGACATCGCCGAGGTACCCAGCATCTGCCACCACTGCTCCAGAAACGTGCAGGTCGGTGAAATCCTTGAAGCCGTCGAAGCAACTGAGGTGACGCCATGATCGCCACCCTCTGGTTCGCCTACGTGTTCATCTACCGAGGGCCCAGGCCATGACGCAGGCGATGCAGGATCAATTTGAGCAAGTCTTCAGCGACGACAACGGCAAAGTGCCGGTAGCGTTCATCAAGCTGCAGCGCCTGGGCGACAGCTACAGCGTGCCGCGAGTTGCCCGGGCCTGGTACTGGTTCAAGCGCTCGCGCGAAACCCTGGTGGTGGATCTTCCGGATGATGGTCTCTCCGACGCGCTCCAGGCTTGGCCGGGTCATGCTGGTGACAACTTCGATTGCGGCTACAACTTCGCCACGGACCGAATCACGTCAGCAATTCAAGCGAAAGGCGTCAAGGTCAACTCCTAGCCTAATCCCCCTACATGCCTGCCGGTGAGCCGACTCAGGGTAGCTGGCTGTCGATCCAGCGCTCAGCAGCGGCCATCGCCTCATCAATGGCGGCTGGGTAGTCGGGCCAAGGCCCCATCAGTTCGGCAGCGACTTCGCCCAGGCCATGAATGGGCGCCGGCTCGATGATCATGGCAGCGACCGGTGCTTTGTCGTTAGGGCGCCGCCAGACGAACTTGAGAAACATCGTTTGGCCGCGGTACGCGTGCGCAATAGGCGCATCTAGTTGATGTGGCACGCGCCCTCCTGGCGACTGGGTGGGATGAATACCCGTTTTACACCCATCCAAACGACAGAGATATCTAGGCAAAACGCCATTACTCCATCCCCCTACATGCCTGCCGGTGAGCGGCGGGCGAGGTGACCCTATGCCCCAAGAAAAGAATGCATTCCGCGAGGCCGCTATCGAAGCGATCTCAGATATGGCGCAGCACCTGCCGCTCGACTGTGAACTGCTGGTGGTGGCCTGTCGCCCTGGCAAGAAGGACTTTGACCTGGTGCTGCCTTCCCCCGAGTCGAACTTGAACAACGCACTGGACGCGCTGCGCCGAAACGGCCTGAGCATCGACGGCGACAACGCCTACAAGCACGATCTGTGCGACACGATTGTCGGGGCCATGGCTCTGGGCGCCCAAAACACAAACCCACCGCCGGCGGAACATTGGGCGCAGCAGTTCTGGGAGATCGGCCGCGAGGAGCGCGCCAGCAGCGAGCAACTGTTGAAAGCACTGGCGGCGCTCACCCAGGTAGCGGGCGAATGCGAGCAGATCGCCAGCAACTACAGCGGCGCCATCGACGGAATCTTCGAGCACGGCGGCGACGATCACGAAGACCCGAGCTGCGCGATCTTCCATCGCCTGTACTACGCCATGTTCGACGCGCGGGCCGCAATCAAGAAAGCCACCACCTAACCCACCTTCTGCCGCCCAGCGCGGCGAGGACACCCCATGTTCGCAACGAAACTCACCCTGATCCTGCTGGGCGCTTTGCTGTACCTGGTCGGCACCGGCTACTGGTTCATCTGGCTTGGACCTGAACTGCTCAGCACGGGCACCACCGAAGCGATATTCAGCGCATTCGCCGGCACCTGCGCCTGGATGCTGATCACCTTCGGCCTGGTCATCCACATCATCAAGACAGCGCGGCCCGCCGGCTCTCTCGACAAACCTGACGTATAGAGGTGCATAGCATGGAGATGCAAAGCGAAACGCTTGCCGAGGAAGAGCTGGCGGCGATCACCGGATACATGATTCCGTCAGGCCAGATAGCGTGGCTGACCCGAAACGGCTGGAAGTACGTGCTGACCAGGGCTCGCCGGCCAGTGGTCGGCCGTGTCTACGCCCGAATGAAGCTGGCAGGCGTAAAGCCTTCTGCGGAAAACGTTGCGGCCGAGGCCTGGTCGCTGGATTTGTCAAAGGTAGGATGAAGAGATGCGAGCCAAAAAGGCGGCAAATAGGGACCTGCCGCCGCGAATGATTCGGCGTGTACGCACGCTGAAAGGCGGCAAAGAGTGGGTTGGGTACTACTACGACGGGAGGAACGAAGACGGGAAGCGGGTAGAAATCCCGCTCGGGGGTGACTTGGATATCGCCAAGGCTGAATGGGCAAAGCTCGACTGCAAGCCAGTACCGAAGAAGAACGCCCTGCTGGGCCAGGTGTTTGATCGGTACGAGCGGGAGGTCATCCCGGGAAAGGCGCCAAAGACGCAGAGCGACAACCTGCTTAGCCTGAAGCAACTACGCAAAGCGTTCACCGACGCCCCTATTGATGCCGTGACGCCGCAGGTCATAGCCCAATACCGGGATAGACGGAGCGCCAAGGTGAGAGCCAACCGGGAGATCTCCCTGCTTTCGCACATCTATAACATCGCACGCGAGTGGGGGATCACCGAGAGCAACCCGGCCGCCGGCGTGCGGAAGAACAAGGAAGTGCCGCGGGACTTTTATGCAACCGAGGAAATCTGGAGCGCCGTGTATGCGGTCGCGACCTCGGAGTTGCGCGACGCCATGGACCTGGCTTATTTGACTGGCCAGCGCCCTGCGGACGTGCTTTCGATGCGGGAAGCAGACGCGGTTAACGAGTTCCTGCAGGTTGCCCAGGGCAAGACTTCCAAAAAGCTACGAATCCGCCTGACTGCCGCCGGAGTTTTGAATGACTTAGGCACACTAGTGGAGCGGTTGATAGAGCAGAGGCGTTCCCGCGGCGTGCGGAGCCCGTACCTGATTGTCACGGAGGATGGGCGACAGGTGACCAAGCCGATGCTGCGATTGCGCTTTGACGACGCCAGGGACCGGGCGATAGCGACAGCCCGCGAGAAAGGAGATGGGATTCTTGCTGCGAGCATTCGTCAGTTCCAATTCCGCGATATCCGACCGAAAGCCGCCAGCGAGATCCTCGACCTGGGTGATGCCAGCCGCCTCCTGGGGCACACGGACAAGCGCATCACGGAGACGGTCTACAGACGCGTTGGCGAGATCGTGAAGCCGACTCGCTGATCTCAAATCTGGCTGAGTTGCGGAAACCGCCTGAAATGATGCGGAAACGATCAGATGTTTCACTATCAGCATTCCTGAACGCCAGAAACGCAAAAGCCCCGCTGATGCGGGGCTTTCGTGTAAATCTTGGCGGGAAACCAGGGATTCGAACCCTGGGAACGCTATTAACGTTCGCCGGTTTTCAAGACCGGTGCATTCAACCACTCTGCCAATTTCCCTTTTGCATCACAGGATTATAGCAGCCCATCCTGTCTCAGCGGGCGCCATAATACCCGAATGAAACACACTGTCAAACTCTCGCCATCGCTTGTTACAGAGCGTCTGTTATGATCTTTGCGACTGAACGTTTCAAAACCGAAGGAGTGTCGCCATGCGCGAACAGAATTACGCAGTGAATGGTAACGCGCAGGCTGAGCAGCTTGAAGTCAGCCGCGTCTTGCGCAACACCTATGGCTTGCTCGCCCTTACCCTCGCATTCAGCGGCGTGATGGCGTTCATGGCGCAGCAGATGCGCGTCGGCTACCCGAATGTCTTTGTCGTGTTGATCGGCTTCTACGGTCTGTTCTTCCTGACCAACAAGCTGCGTGACTCGGCCTGGGGACTGGTGTCGGCGTTTGCCTTGACCGGTTTCATGGGCTTTATCCTCGGCCCGATCCTTAACCGTTACCTCGGCATGGCCGGCGGCGCGGAAGTGGTCAGCTCGGCGTTTGCCATGACAGCCCTGGTGTTTGGTGGTTTGTCGGCGTATGTGCTGATCACCCGCAAAGACATGAGTTTCCTGGGTGGCTTCATCACCGCCGGCTTCTTCGTGTTGCTGGGGGCAGTGGTCGCTGGCATGTTCTTCCAGATCAGCGGTCTGCAGTTGGCGATCAGCGCAGGTTTTGTGCTGTTCTCCTCCGTGTGCATCCTGTTCCAGACCAGCGCCATCATCCACGGCGGTGAGCGCAACTACATCATGGCGACCATCAGCCTGTATGTGTCGATCTACAACCTGTTCATCAGCCTGTTGCAGATCTTCGGCATCATGAGCCGCGACGACTGATTGCCAGCAGTATAAAAATGCCCCGTATCGCAAGATACGGGGCATTTTTGTTTCAGGACGCTTTGTTCAGGGCTCAGTACTGGTTGGGCTCCATCTCCAGATCGACCTTGAAACGCTGGGCAATATCCTGCTGGATACGTAGCGCCAGGTTGGCGATGTCATGCCCGGTGGCGCCGCCGTAGTTGACCAGCACCAATGCCTGCATCTTATGCACGCCGGCATCTCCATCACGAAAGCCCTTCCAACCGGCCTTGTCGATCAACCAGCCGGCAGCGAGTTTCATCTGTCCGTCGGCCTGGGGATAGGCCACCAAGTCCGGATACAAGCCCTGCAACTCGGCGGCCAGCGCCTGGGACACCAATGGGTTTTTGAAGAAGCTGCCGGCATTGCCCAGCTCTGCGGGGTCCGGCAGTTTTTCCCGACGGATGCCGCAGATCGCCCGGCTGACATCGCTCGGGGTGGCGTCGGTAATCCCCTGCCCGGCCAGGCGCTGTTGCACGGGGCCGTAGTCGAGCTTGAGGTGGCTGACGCGGCTCAGGGCAAACCGCACCCGCAGGATCAGCCAGCGTCCGGTTTCGTGTTTGAACAGGCTGTCCCGGTAGGCGAAGTTGCATTCTTCCAGGCTGAAATCACGTAACTCGCCGGTCTGGCGATCCAGGGCCGTCAAGCCGGCGAACACATCCTTGATCTCCACTCCGTAGGCGCCGATGTTTTGCATCGGTGCGGCGCCCACGGTGCCCGGGATCAGGCTGAGGTTTTCGAGGCCGCAGAAGCCATGTTCCAGGGTCCACAGTACGAACGGGTGCCAGGCTTCGCCCGCTTCGGCCTCGACCACCACATGCTGGCCGTCATCCTGCAGCACCCGAATACCCTGGGTCGCCATGCGCAATACCAGGGCCGGAATATCCCGGGTCAGCAGCAGGTTGCTGCCACCACCGATCACCAGCAGCGGTACTGCCTGGGCGGCGGCATAGGCCAGGGCCTCGCGAACATCCGCGTCGCTGTGGGCCTCGGCGAAGAGCTGGGCACGCACGTCGATGCCGAAGCTGTTGAATGGCTTGAGCGATACCTGCGCAAGCACTTGCAAGGTCATAACCGCCCCTTCAATTCGATCACCAATAAATCACAGGCTCGTTCGATCAGGTCCAGGACCCGCTCAAAGCCTTGTTCGCCTTCGTAGTAAGGGTCTGGCACCTCGTCCACTTCAGAGTCGTAGCGGCGCAGGAACAGGTCGAGCTCGGCCTTGCCCTGCCCCGGCTGCATCGCTTTGAGGTTACGCAGGTTGCTGTGGTCCATGGCCAGGATCAGGTCATAACGCGCAAAGTCGGCGCGGGAGACCTGCTGCGCACGCTGGGCCGACAGATCGTAACCGCGCTGCCGCGCTGCCTGTTGGCTGCGTGAGTCCGGTGGGTTGCCGATATGCCATTCCCCCGTGCCGGCGGACGCTACGTCGACCTGGCCAGCCAAACCCGCTTCGCGCAATTTATGGCGCAATACGCCTTCAGCGGTGGGCGAGCGGCAGATGTTGCCCAGGCAGACAAACAGAACCTCCATCAGGCCCCCAGCAGGCGGCGGACGCGCTCGAGGTCTTCGTGGGTGTCGACACCCGCAGGCGGTGCTTCCAGAGCATCGCCGACATGGATACGCACGCCGTGCCACAGGGCACGCAGTTGTTCCAGGGATTCGGTGTTTTCCAGCCAGCACGGGCCCCAACTGACGAAGTCATGCAGGAAACCGGCACGGTAGGCATAGATACCGATGTGACGGCGGTACGGCACGCCTTCTGGCAACCGGTCAGGATGCCTGGCAAAAGCATCCCGCGCCCAGGGCAACGTCGAGCGGCTGAATGTCAGCGCCAGGCCGTTGATGTCGCTGACCACTTTGACCACGTTCGGGTTGAACAGCGTTTCAATGTCTTCGATGGGCTCGGCCAGGGTCGCCATGCGCGCTTCGCCATGGGCCGCCAGGTTCGCGGCCACCTGGTCGATCACGCGCGGCGGGATCAACGGCTCGTCACCTTGCACATTGACCACGATGGCATCAGGCGCCAGGCCAAGTTGTGTGGCCACTTCGGCCAGGCGGTCGGTGCCGGAGTTATGGTCTTCGCGGGTCAGTACCGCTTCGGCACCGAAGGTTTTGCACGCATCGATAATGCGCGGATCATCGGTGGCCACCACCACGCGTTCGGCGCTGCTTTTGCAGGCCTGTTCCCACACCAGCTGAATCATCGGCTTGTTGCCGATCAGTTGCAGCGGTTTACCCGGCAAGCGGGTCGAGGCGTAGCGCGATGGAATGACAACGGTAAAGGCTGTAGTCATTTATCCAGGCGCTCGTCGGTGGTCAGCGTGCGGGCTTCGCTTTCCAGCATCACCGGGATGCCATCACGGATCGGGTAAGCCAGGCCGGCGCCTTTGCTGATCAGTTCGGTCTTGTCCGCGCTGAGCTTGAGTGGGCCTTTGCAGATCGGGCAAGCGAGGATGTCGAGCAGTTTGGTGTCCATGAGTGTTTCCTGGAATGAAGCGTTTAAGGCAAGAGACGGGCGGGCAACAGACGCATCAGTTGCATGTCGAACCAGGCGACAAACGCTGGCGACGGCACCGCATCCACCGCAAGGTACCACCAGTCGGACTGGGCAAAGGCGCGGCACTTCACCGCGTCCTTCTCGGTCATGACCAGCGGCAATGATGGCGTGAAATTCAAGACTTCCGCGCTGTAGGACGCATGGTCGGCAAAAGCATGGGGTATCGGCTGCCAGTGTAGCGTTTCAAGGGTGTTGAAGAAACGTTGCGGGTTGCCGATACCGGCGACCGCATGCACCTGCTGGCCCGCCGGGAAGTAATCGACCGGCTGGCGTTCGCCGGTTTGCAAGTTGACCAACGCCGTGGGCAGCAGACGAAAGGCGAAACCATCTTCGCGATCGGCCCCGGCGCCATTATAGAGCAGCGCATCCACGCTCTTCAGGCGCTCCGCCGGTTCGCGCAACGGCCCGGCAGGCAGGCAGCGGCGATTGCCCAGGCCCCGGGCGGCGTCGATCAGCACCAGCTCAAGGTCGCGAGCCAGGCGGTAATGCTGCAGGCCGTCGTCGGAGAGGATCAGGTCCAGGGTTTCGCTGGCCAGCAGCGTCTTCACTGCGCGGCTGCGATCGGGGTCGATCATCAAGGGGACGCCGCAGCGCTGCACGATCAGCAAAGGTTCATCGCCAGCCACTTCAGCAGCGTGGCCGGCCTCGACCCGCCACGGCAACTGCGGTGGCTTCGCGCCATACCCGCGACTGACCACGCCCACACGCAAACCTCTGCGCTGGCAATGCTCGATCAACCACAGGATCAACGGCGTCTTGCCAGTCCCGCCCACGGTGATATTGCCGACCACCACCACCGGCACCGGCGATTGGTAGATCTCGCCCTCGCCCGCCAGGAAGCGCGCGCGCTTGCGCTGCACCACCGCGCGATACAGCGACTCCAGCGGCCGCAGCAACGTCAGCGCCGGATGGCCTTCGTACCAGGCCTTGAGCAAGCGATCGGACATGGCCATCAGGGTTGGCTCACCGCCTCGACGGTGCTCATGCGCAAGTGGCTGAACCCCAGCTTGCCGGCAGCGTCCATCGCAGTAATGACAGCCTGGTGCTGGGTCTTGCCATCGGCACTGATCGACAGCGGCATCTTGGTATCGCCACCGGACTCTTTCTGCAGGGCCTCCATCAGGCTGTTGAGGTCGTTCTTCGCGAGCAACTGGTTATTCACCGAAAACACGCCGTCGGCACTGATGGCGATATCCAGTTGCTTGACTTCCTGGTCCTCGGCCGGCGAGCCGCTGACCGCTTCCGGCAAATCGACCCGTAGCTCGGTCTGCCGCGTAAAGGTGGTGGTCACGACAAAAAACAGCAGCAGGATAAACACCACGTCGATCAGCGACGCGAGGTTGATATCAACATTTTCCCGTTGCTTGCGGCGAAATTTCACGCTTTGTCCCCGACCAAGTCCACGTCACGGTCGCCCTGCACCACTTCCACCAGCTTGATGGCCTCCTGCTCCATGCCGACCACCAGTTCATCGATCCGGCGCTGCAGGAAACGGTGGAAGAACACCGAGGGAATACCGACCATCAGGCCCGCCGCCGTGGTGATCAAGGCCTTGGAGATGCCACCGGCCAGCACCGCGGCGTTGGTGCTCATGCCCGAGCCCATGAACGAGCTGAAAATATCGATCATGCCCAGTACCGTGCCCAGCAGGCCGAGCAACGGTGCCATGGCGGCGATGGTGCCGAGGGCGTTGATATAACGCTCCAGCTCATGGATGACCCGCGCCGCGGCCTCTTCGATGCACTCTTTCATGATCTCGCGACCATGCTTGGAGTTGGCCAGCCCGGCCGCGAGGATTTCACCCAGGGGTGAATTGGCACGCAGTTCCTTGAGTTTCTGCTTGTCGAGCTGCTTGTTCTTGATCCAGCCCCAGACCTGCCCCAGCAGATGCTCGGGTGTGACACGGCTGGCGCGCAAGGTCCACAGGCGTTCGGCAACGATGCCGAGTGCGGCGATGGAGCTCAAGATGATCGGCAACATCATCCAGCCACCGGATTTGACCAATTCCCACACAGTGAATGTCCCCTCGAAAAAGTGCGCCACTTTACCATATAGGTCAGGCGGCGGGGCTCGTCGACCCACGACCCGCCGATCACAGGCTTCGGCCATTGGTAACGTGCGGTTACGGTAGCGCTTCTCGCCAGAAGCGGCGTTGACTGCGCGCAACAATCGGTGGCGCGAAGGCGCCCAATCGCAAACGTACCGCGCCCTGTTCGGCGCTGTCATACACCTGCGTTCCCAACGCTTGATAGCGCTCCACCACCTGTGGATGAGGATGACCGAACGCATTGCCGCGCCCTCGGGAAATCAGCACCGACTTCGGCGCCAGCCGCTGCAGAAACGGCCAGGATGACGAACTGCGGCTACCATGGTGAGGGGCTTGCAGCCAATCGGTCGGCACCGCCAGCGCCGAGGCCAGAAACGCCTGCTCGGCGGCGCGATCGATATCGCCGGTGAGCAGCAGGCGCTCGCCATTGGCCTGTACGTGCAATACACAGGATTTCGGGTTGCCATCAACTGCGTCTGGCCATTGCCATAATTCAAAGGACACGCCGTCCCACGCCCATTGTTCACCGCTGATACAAGGCTGAGTGTCGAGAAGCGCCGGCAACCCTTCGGTTTCGCCACCGACGACCCGTTTGATCGGCAGTCCACGGGCGACAGCCGCCGCACCGCCGGCGTGATCGGCATCGGCATGGCTCAGTAACATCATGTCCAGAGCGTCGACCCCAAGCCTCTTCAGCGACGGCAACACCACCCGCGCGCCGAGATCGACCGCCCCGGAGCGCGGGCCGGCATCGTAGAGCAAGGTGTGATGGCGGGTGCGCAGGATCAACGCCAGCCCCTGCCCGACATCCAGCTGCAGTACGTCCACCTGCCCGTGAGGCACCGGCTCGCGCGGCGGGAACACCGCCAACAACAGCATCGGCCAGCCGAGCAACCGAAACGGCACACCCTTGGGCAGCAACAGCAACACCGCACCGACCAGGCTAACCAGCCAATAGCCCATGGGCACCTCGGCCGGTATCCACGCGGGCAATTGCCCCGCCAGCAGCGCCAGGGCGTTGAACAAGCCGTCCAGCGCCCCACCCGCCAGCCACAACAAGCCCGCGCCCACGAACGGCACCGCCAGCAATGCCGTCCCGAGCAGGGCCAGGGGCAACACCACCAGGCTGATCCACGGCACCGCAAATAGATTGGCCAGCGGCGCACTGAGGCTGATGGGCAAACCCAGCACCAGCAACACCGGGAAAAGACCGATGGCTATCAACCATTGCGGACGGGTCCATGCCTGCCAAGCACTCCAGCGGCCTAACCGACCGCCGAACGTCAGCCCCAGTACCGCCACGGCCGCAAAGGACAACCAGAACCCCGGCTGCAAGCTGGCCAAGGGTTCAAGGATCAGCACGCCATTGAACGCCAGCAACAGCGGCCACCAGATGCCCAGATGACGGAAACGCAAACGCCACAGCAACACCAGCCCCACCATTACACAGGCGCGCTGCACCGGCACGCCGAACCCCGCCAGCAGGCCGTACCCCAACGCCGCGGTAAACGCCAGGCCACACGCCCACGGCAGCCACGGCCAGGTGCGCGGCCAGCAGCCGTAGCGCGCCAGAGCGGCGACGAGCGCGTAGATCAACCCCGCCAACAGGCCAATGTGCTGGCCGGAAATGACCAGCAAATGCACCGTGCCGGTGTCCTGCAAGACACGCCAGTCGTCGGCCGTCAGCCCGGAGCCGTCCCCCAGCACCAGGGCCGCCAACCCCGCCTCGCGCCCTTGGGCGTCCACCGCCGTCAAGCGCTGACGGACCGCATCACGCCAAGCATTGCGGGCCGGCGCCAGGCGTTCGCCGTCCTTTACCGAGCCGGTGGCGCCGATGCGCTGGGCGAGCAGCCAGGCTTCATGGTCGACGCCATGGAAGTTGAGCAGGCCCGACGGACGTTTAAGCGTCACCGCGAGGCGCCAACGCTCACCGCTGCGTACCGGTGGGCCACCGTGCCAGTACAGCCGAATGCGCGCGGGCAAGCGGGCGTTGCGCGACCGGCTGTCGCTCAGTTCGAAACGCACGCCGCTGTCAGTCTGCTGCGGCAACCCGCTCACACGCCCCTCCAGCCAACGCGTCTGGCCGTCGAGCGGCGGACGCAAGCGGTCATCCAGCGCCCACTGCGCGCTCACACATGCCCAACACAAGCCGAACAGGAAAAACGCCAGCGGATAAGTGCGAAACGGCAGCAACATCAACGCCACCAGGGCCAGGGCCAACAGCATCCCGGCAGGCGGCAGTGCGGGTAGAAATCGCAGCGCAAGCAGCCCGAGTGCAAGCGCGAACATCCCTGTCCTCATGGATCATTCCTTTGACGTGATCCATTCAGTCTTAGCTGCCCCCCGGCCGCAGCCTATGATGTTTTGTCACAAAGTCTGAATTTTCTGTTTATAGAATGCGCGCATACTTGCCCCTCGACTTGATCTGGACCCCTTATGCCCCGGCGCTTATTCAAACGGTACATGCCCGACCCCACCAGTATCAGGGAACACAAGTCATTACAGTTTCTGGGCACCTTGCTGCATGACCCGAACCTCTGGCACCTGAATCGGCACTCGGTAGCCCGCGCCATGGCGGTAGGCCTGTTTGCGGCGTTTATCCCGATCCCCTTGCAGATGCTCTTGGCGGCGATGCTGGCGATCACGGTGCGGGGCAATATGCCGATTGCCATCAGCCTGGTGTGGCTGACCAACCCGATCACCATGCCAGTGGTGTTCCTGTGTACCTACATGACCGGCGCCTGGCTGATGAACGTGCCGGCGCGCAGCCTGCCCGACGACCTGACGTGGGAGTGGATCAGCGGTCAGTTGAGCACGCTGTGGCAGCCGTTCCTGCTCGGCTCGCTGGTACTGGGTGTGGTGTTGGGCGCGCTGGCCTATTGCCTGACCATGGGTTATTGGCGCTGGTGGGTCGCGCACCAATGGAATAAACGCAAACTGCGTCGCGCTTGAGTCCTAGGCTGCCCACAAACGCAGATGCACACGCAAGCCCTGGCCGGTATTCTCCGCCCACAAGCTGCCGTCCTGACGTTGCACCGCATTGCGCGCGATGCTCAACCCCAGCCCGAAGCCACCGTCGCCAGGCCGTGAGCCGTCCAGGCGGATGAACGGCGCGAAGATCCGTTCCAGATCGCGTTCGTCAATACCTCCGCCCTGATCCTCCAGCCATAGGTGCCAATATGCGCCATCACGGCGCCCATCGAGGCTGACGACACCGCCGGCAGGTGAATGCCGTATGGCGTTGCGCAGGATATTTTCCAGAGCCTGGGCCAGGGCGTTCAGATTGCCGCGTACCCAACAATCCGGCCCCAGCAGGCATGGCAGCAGCGAGGCTGGCCAATCGCTTTCGAAACAGGCGTTGTCCTTGAGCATGTCCCACAACGCCTGAACCTGAATGTCTTCGACAGGCAGCGGCGTCCGCTCGGTGTCCAACCAGGCCAATTGCAGGCTGTCCTCGACCAGACGCTGCATGACGTCGATCTCCCGCCCCAGCCGTTCACGCAGTTGCGCCAGATCCTGCTCGCTGTCACAGGCCACGCGCAAACGGCTGAGGGGGGTGCGCAGTTCATGGGACATGTCCCGCAACAGCTGTTGCTGCAATACCACCGTGCCCTGCAACCGCTCGGACATATGGTCAAAGGCCCGCCCCAGCTCGCCCAATTCATCCTGGCGGCTGGTGGCATCGTGGGATAGCCGCGTGTTCAATTGATCGGCACGCCAAGCGTTGGCCTGCTCGCGCAATTGATTGAGCGGCATGATCAGCAGCCGGTACAGGCCGATGCACAACAACAGGGTAAACAGACCGGGAATCACGCCATTGGTCACCACCCGCCAGAACAGTTGGTAGCGCCCCGGCATAAAGCGCTGGGGCAACTCGATCACCAACGAGCCGACACTGGGGTCCAGGGGAAACGGGATTTTCAACCATGGCAGGCCTTTGGCATGGCGGCTGACCGGCCAGTCCAGGCCGCGCAGAAAAGTCAGGCGCTGGCTTTCCTTGTCGGTCAACGGCGTGCTGGCGAGGGATTGCAGGTCGTTGCCGATCACCCCGATCCAGGTGCGCTCACGCGCAGCCATCAGTTGCAACCAGGCGTCCACACCGTCAGCGCCCTGGGTACTCCAGGCCAACTCCGCTCCCGCCGCATAACCGCTGAGAATCTCGCGGGAGGTGTCGGACAGATAAGCGTTCTGCTGCTCCATGTACCGGCCCCAGGACCAACTGAGCCAGATCATCAACAAGCAGAAGGCAATCAGCAGGCAGGCCAACTTCCAGAATAACGAGTGCCGGCCCGGCAGACGTTTCAAGCCTCCCTCAAAGGCCGTCATCGTGACCGCTCAACACATAGCCCTTACCCCAGACGGTACGCACTTCACGCTCGCTATAGCCGATGGTCTTGAGTTTGCGGCGAATCTGGCTGATATGCATATCGAGGCTGCGGTCATGGGGCGCATAACCGCGCTGCAGCACGTGCTGATAAAGGAAGGCTTTGCTCAGCACTTCCTCGCCGTTGTTGTGCAAGGTCTGCAGCAGGCGGTACTCGCTGCGGGTCAGCCCGGCCCACTGCTGCTGGTAGAAGATGTCGGACAGTTCATCGTCAAAACGCAGGCTCCGGGCGTCGTCGCGCACGGGCGGCAAACTCAGCGGCGGACGGCGATCCAGGGCCACCCGGCGCAGGATGGCTTCAATACGCACGCGCAACTCGATCATGCTGAACGGCTTGGGCAGGTAATCGTCCGCACCCAGGCGAAAGCCGTTCACGCGATCGGCTTCGGCGCCCAGGGCCGACACCAGGATCACCGGGACCGCATGGCTCCGGCGCAGATGCGTGAGGATCGACAGCCCGTCCAGCCCCGGCAGCAGAATATCCATCAACACCACGTCGAAGACGTGCTCGCGGGCCATCTGCAGGCCTTGCTGGCCGTTCCGGCACCACGTGACCTGAAAGCCACAGCGCCCCAGATGCTCGTGGACATAGGCGCCCAGCACGGGGTCATCTTCGATGGTCAGGATACTGGGTAGACCAACTTCCACGGGATTCATTAGCGTCTGCAAGTCATTCTCAATCACTGATTATTCAAGATTCCCCCGCGCCAGGCAATCGCCACGTCGCGCCAAATGGCCCGAAGATTGCCCGCTGTCATTAATTTGCAAGATTCCACGCCGCGCAAATGGCTACACTGCGCAGGGGTGCGGGCCGGATGCCTGCACGGGCGATCGATCACAACGTGGTAGCAGGAGAGTGGCGTGCTTAGAAGAATGGGGATAAAAGGCCGCGTACTGTTGCTGACCTTATTACCGACCAGTCTGATGGCCTTGTTGTTGGGCGGCTATTTCACCTGGATGCAGCTCTCGGAGTTGCAATCCCAGTTGCTGCAACGTGGCGAAATGATCGCCGAGCAGTTGGCCCCACTGGTAGCTCCGGCGCTGAGCAGCAAGAACGCCGACCTGCTCGAACGCATCGCCACCCAATCCCTGGAACAACCGGACGTGCGCGCCGTTTCCTTCCTCGCGCCGGACCGCTCGTCGATGGCCCACGCCGGCCCGACCATGCTCAACCAGCCGCCGGTGGGTAACAGCTCGCACCTGTTGCAGCGCACCGGTAACGACGCCACGCGCTATCTGCTGCCGGTGTTTGGCCGTCATCGCAACCTTGCCGGCGAGCTGATTCCCGATGAATCCGACCGCTTGCTTGGCTGGGTCGAGGTGGAACTGTCCCACAACGGCATGTTGCTGCGCGGTTATCGCAGCCTGTTCGCCAGCCTGCTGCTGATCGCCATCGGCCTGATCTGCACGGCGACCTTGGCCCTGCGCATCAGCCGCACCATCAATTCGCCGATCGGCCAGATCAAGCAAGCCGTGGCCCAACTCAAGGACGGCAACCTGGAAACCCGCTTGCCGGCGCTGGGCAGCCAGGAGCTGGACCAACTTGCCTCAGGCATCAACCGCATGGCCGAGACCCTGCAGAACGCCCGGGAAGAACTGCAGCACAGCATCGACCAGGCCACCGAAGATGTGCGCCAGAACCTGGAAACCATCGAGATCCAGAACATCGAGCTGGACCTGGCGCGCAAGGAAGCCCTGGAGGCCAGTCGCATCAAGTCGGAGTTCCTGGCGAATATGAGCCACGAGATCCGCACCCCGCTCAACGGCATCCTCGGTTTCACCCATCTGCTGCAAAAAAGCGAGCTGACACCGCGTCAGCTGGATTACCTGGGCACCATCGAAAAGTCCGCCGATAACCTGCTGGGCATCATCAACGAGATCCTCGATTTCTCGAAAATCGAAGCCGGCAAGCTGGTACTCGACAGCGTGCCCTTCAACCTGCGTGACCTGCTGCAAGACACCCTGACCATCCTCGCCCCCGCCGCCCATGCCAAACAGCTGGAACTGGTGAGCCTGGTGTACCGCGACACACCGCTGGCATTGGTGGGTGACCCGCTGCGCCTCAAGCAGATCCTGACCAACCTGATCAGCAATGCGATCAAGTTCACCCGCGAAGGCACCATCGTGGCCCGGGCGATGATCGAGGATGAACAAGAAGACAGTGTGCAACTGCGCATCAGCGTGCAGGACACCGGCATCGGCCTGTCCAACCAGGACGTGCGCGCGCTGTTCCAGGCGTTCAGCCAGGCCGACAACTCGCTGTCGCGCCAACCGGGCGGCACCGGCCTGGGCCTGGTGATTTCCAAGCGCTTGATCGAGCAGATGGGCGGTGAAATCGGCGTCGACAGCACACCGGGCGAAGGCTCGGAGTTCTGGATCAGCCTGAACCTGCCCAAGACCCGCGACGACGTCGAAGACCTGCCCTGCGCGCCGCTGCTCGGCCGCCGCGTGGCCGTGCTGGAAAACCACGAACTGGCGCGCCAGGCCTTGCAACACCAGCTCGAAGACTGTGGCCTGGATGTTACGCCGTTCAATACCCTGGAAAGCCTGACCAACGGCATCACCGGCGCGCATCAGACCGAACAGGCGATCGACCTGGCAGTACTCGGCGTCACCGCCAATGACCTCCCGCCCGAGCGCCTCAACCAGCATCTGTGGGACCTCGAACACCTGGGCTGCAAGGTGCTGGTGCTGTGCCCGACCACCGAGCAAATGCTGTTCAGCCCGTCGGTGCCCAACCCCAACAGCCAGTTGCAGGCCAAGCCCGCGTGTACGCGCAAGCTGCGCCGCGCCCTGACCGACCTGATCAGCCCGCGCCCCACGCGCTGCGAACCGGGTGAACCGTTGTCCAGCCGCGCGCCGCGGGTGCTCTGCGTGGATGACAACCCGGCGAACCTGTTGCTGGTGCAAACCCTGCTGGAAGACATGGGCGCCAAGGTCCAGGCCGTGGAAAGCGGCTATGCGGCCATCAATGCCGTCCAGCAGGAAACCTTCGACCTGGTGCTGATGGACGTGCAGATGCCCGGCATGGACGGGCGTCAAAGCACCGAGGCGATTCGCCAGTGGGAAAGCGAGCGCCACGGCACACCGCTGCCGGTGGTGGCCCTCACCGCCCACGCCATGGCCAACGAAAAGCGTGCGCTGCTGCAAAGCGGCATGGACGACTACCTGACCAAACCCATCAGCGAACGGCAATTGGCCCAGGTGGTGCTGAAATGGACCGGCCTGGCCCTGCGCAACCAAGGGCCGGAGCGCCCGACCGAAGGCCTCGGCCCAGGCGTGCGATTGCTGGTGCTGGACCACGAGGAAGGACTGCGGCTGGCCGCGGGCAAGGCGGACCTGGCGGCGGACATGCTCGCCATGTTGCTCGCCTCCCTCGAAGCCGACCGCCTGGCCATTACCCTCGCCCGTGAGGCCAATGACAACCATGCCTTGATCGAACGCGTCCATCGCCTGCATGGCGCCACCCGCTACTGCGGCGTACCGCAACTGCGCGCCGCCTGCCAACGCGCCGAAACCCTGCTCAAGCAGGACGACGCCAAGGCCATGGCCGCGCTGGACGAGCTGGACATGGCCATTGCCCGGTTGGCCAGTGAAGCGCGGGTCAGCGCCTGAGATTTTTTTACAACGCCGGGCCCGATCCCACAGGGTCCGCGTTACCAAAACGTACATTGCAGGGAGCTTTTTCATGCGCGTCATTCTTTTCAGCAGCCAGACCTACGACCGCGACAGTTTTCTCGGCGTGCCGCTGCCGCCCGGCCTGGAACTGCAATTCCAGCCCGCCCGGCTCACCCTCGACACCGTGGCGCTGGCCGAACGCCACGAAGTGGTCTGCGCGTTTATCAACGATGACCTCAGCGCGCCCGTGCTCGAGCACCTGGCCACGGGCGGCCCCCGCTTGATCGCGCTGCGCTCGGCCGGTTACAACCATGTCGACCTCGCCGCTGCCAAACGCCTGGGCCTGACCATCGTGCGTGTGCCCGCCTATTCGCCTCATGCCGTCGCCGAACACGCCGTGGCACTGATTCTCGCCCTGAACCGGCGCCTGCACCGTGCCTACAACCGCACCCGCGAGGGCGATTTCAGCCTGCATGGCCTGACCGGCTTCGACCTTGTCGGCAAGACCGTCGGCGTGGTCGGCACCGGGCAGATCGGCGCCACCTTCGCCAAGATCATGGCCGGTTTCGGCTGCCACCTGCTGGCCTACGACCCGTTCCCCAACCCGCTGGTCCAAGCGCTCGGTGCGCGCTATGTGAGCCTGCCCGAGCTGCTGGCCGAAGCGCAGATCATCAGCCTGCACTGCCCGCTCACCACCGACAGCAAGCACCTGATCGACGCCCGCTCCCTGGCGCAGATGCAGCCCGGCGCGATGCTGATCAACACCGGGCGCGGCGGCCTGGTGGACACCCCCGCGCTGATCGAAGCGCTCAAGGACGGCCAACTCGGCTACCTGGGGCTGGATGTGTATGAAGAAGAAGCCCAGCTGTTTTTCGAGGACCGCTCCGACCTGCCCCTGCAGGACGACGTGCTCGCGCGCCTGCTGACGTTCCCCAATGTGATCATCACCGCGCACCAGGCATTTCTCACCCGCGAGGCCCTGGCGGCGATCGCCGAGACCACCCTGGCCAACATTGCGGCCTGGGCCGATGGCCGGGCGCAGAATCGTGTCGACGGATGATCAGCGGTCACATACCAGGCGCATGATCCGCAGGCGCGCGTGCTAGGATGCCGCGCCTATTTGGAGGAACCATGGCCGAACACGATTTCCGCTTCAGCTTGCTGAGCCCGCAACACACCCTGATCGAATGCCGCGCCCTGGTGCCGGGCCGCTATCAGGTCACCGGCAACGGTGGTTCGATCAAGCATGGCGACGTACTGATCGTCACCCTGCGCGGCAGTAAAACCCTGTCGATGCGCCTCACCGTCGAAGGTGACGCGCGCTACTCCATCCGCCCGGCAGGCCAGTGGGTCGCCATGGCCCAGGGGCCGAAGTTCGGCGAACTGGAGATTCACACCTGGAAGGTCAACTGCGACAGCTGCGAGGCCGTGCTGGAGTTTGAATTCGCGGTGGAGACCAAGCTGACCAAGGAACCGCTGCAACCGGCCGCCAATGCGCGCATTGCCGAGTTGGGCTGGGCCAGCGAAGGCGCCAAGCACCGCTGCCCGAAATGCCAGAAGGCCGCGCAATGAAGGGCCTGCTTCTGCTGGCCGCCGTCGGCGCGAGCCTGATGGGCTGCGCTGGCGATGCGGTAAAGCTCGAGCGGGATCACAGCTACGTGGTGGAATGGATCGGTGAGCGGCCGCTGATGGATTACGCACACCTGAGTGTCACCCTGGGCGCCGATGGGCGCGCCTACGGCAACGGCGGTTGCAACCACTGGTTCGCGCCGTACACCGTGGAGGGCGACAAACTCAGCTTCGGCAAGATCGGCAGTACGCGCAAACTCTGTGGCGACGCCCTGATGGAGCAGGAACACCGCTTCTTCCAGGCCCTGCAAGGCGTTGAGCGCTGGGACATCTCGCCGATCGAGCAGACCCGCTTCTGGCCGGCCGAAGGCAAGCCCATTCGCCTGTGGCTGGAAGAAGGCTGATAGCAGGCTCAATGGGATCTAACTGTGGGAGGGGGCTTGCTCCCGATTGCGCTATGTCAGTACCGAATATGTTGGCTGACACACCGCTATCGGGAGCAAGCCCCCTCCCATATGTTCAACCGCGCAGGGCCTTGAGCTTGGCCAGCACGCCTTGCGCCGTCTGTTCGCCCATCAACTGCTCACGCACCTTGCCCTTGTCGTCGATGATGTAAGTCACCGGCAACGCTTCGCTGCGTGGAATATCAAAGATCCCGTCCGGGTTCTGCGCCAGCACGGTGAACTTGATGCCCAGCTTGTCACTGGCTTCCTTCAGTTCCGCGCCCTGCACATTGTCGAAATTGACCCCGAACACGCCGACGTTCTGCCCTTTGAGCTGTTCAGCCAAGGCATTGAGCTCCGGGATTTCCGTGCGGCACGGGCCACACCATTCCGCCCAGTAGTTGACCACCAGCCATTGCTTGTCCAGGCGTTCGGCCGCCACTTTCTGGCCATATTGGTCAACGCCGTAGTCATTACCGCAGCCGCTGAGCAGCAGGGTTGTGATGATCGCCAATGCACCGATCAGTCGCCTTGTCATGGGGTAATCCTTCGCAAAAATGAACGTTGGCTGCGACGGATCGCCTCTTACGGTTTAAGGACCGGGCGCAGCGCAGGTAGAATACCCGCCACCTTACGCAAGATGCGACCCGCACATGACCGATCTGACGCTTTATCACAACCCGCGCTGCTCGAAATCCCGCGGAGCGCTCGAACTGCTGGAAGCACGCGGCCTCGCGCCGACGGTGGTGCGCTACCTGGAAACCCCGCTGAATGCCGCGCAACTGAAGGCCCTGCTGGGCAAACTGGGGATCAGCGCACGCCAATTGCTGCGCACCGGCGAAGAGGAATACAAAACCCTCAACCTGGCAGACGCGACGCTCAGCGAAACACAGTTGATCGCCGCCATCGCCGAGCACCCCAAGTTGATGGAACGTCCGATCCTCGAAACCCCCGACAAAGCCATCATCGGCCGCCCACCGGAGAGCGTGCTGGAGATCCTGCCGTGAGTGCGCCGTATGTGCTGGTGTTGTATTACAGCCGCAACGGCTCGGTCAGCGAAATGGCCCGGCACATTGCCCGAGGCATCGAACAAGGCGGGATGGAAGCGCGCCTGCGCACCGTACCGGCGATCTCCAGCGAGTGCGAAGCCGTAGCGCCGAGCATTCCGGCCG
This sequence comes from Pseudomonas sp. K8, assembly GCF_014889455.1. Classification (NCBI taxonomy): domain Bacteria; kingdom Pseudomonadati; phylum Pseudomonadota; class Gammaproteobacteria; order Pseudomonadales; family Pseudomonadaceae; genus Pseudomonas; species Pseudomonas sp. K8. Next base: position 60,645 of record NZ_VJWO01000014.1, on the reverse strand, counting down.
AAGGCGCGCTGTATGCCAGCCTGGATGATCTGAAGAACTGTTCAGGCCTGGCCCTGGGCAGCCCGACCCGCTTCGGCAATATGGCCGCGCCATTGAAGTACTTTATCGACGGCACCAGTAACCTGTGGCTGACCGGCGCCCTGGTCGGCAAACCGGCCGGGGTGTTCACCTCCACCGCCAGCCTGCACGGCGGCCAGGAGACCACGCTGATGTCGATGCTGCTGCCGCTGCTGCACCACGGCATGCTGATCACCGGCCTGCCCTATAGCGAACAAGCGCTGCTCGACACCCAGGGTGGCGGTACGCCTTATGGCGCCAGCCACCATGCTGGCCCCGATGGCAAGCGCCTGCTGGATCAACATGAAATCGCCCTGTGCAAGGCCCTCGGCCTGCGCCTGGCGAAAACCGCTGCGTTGCTGGAGAACGGCCGTGGCCAAAAAACCTAAGATCCTGCCACCCCAGGCGTGGCTGGAGCCGCGGGTCAAAGTCGCACGCGCGCTGAGCCTGCTGGCGTTTTTCGGCCTGGTGGGCCTGCTCTGCGTGTATTACCTGTTCGTCGCCGACCTGCACGGCGCACGGCCGTGGGTGATCCTGCTGATCGAACTGGTGCCGCTGCTGGTGCTGGCGCCGGGGATACTGATCGGCAGCGCACGCGGGCATTCGTGGATGTGCTTTGTGGTGAACCTGTATTTCATCAAGGGCGCACTGGCGGCGTATGACCCGAACCGCCAGTGGTTCGGCGTGCTGGAAATGCTGGCGAGCCTGGCGCTGTTCTGTACGGCGTTGCTGTATGTGCGCTGGCGGTTCCAGTTGGATCGGCGCTTGGCCGGCGAGGGTCAGCCAGCCTGACCCGCCGTCATCGCGGACAAGCCCACAGTTGAAATGCAGTTTCCTGTGGGAGTGGGCTTGCCCACGATGGCATCACCTCGGTCTCAATGATTGACCGTATACGCCAGCATCATCGACAACTGACACATCGGCCGCCCGCTCTCGGCATGCCACTGGTTGAACGCCCCTTGCACCGTCGCCAAGTCGCGCAGGCTGGTGGGGGCCTTGTCGACGATCTTCTGCGCGTGCAGGGCCGCGACCACGTCATCGCTCGGCACGAACGTATCCTTGCCCACCATGCGCAGAAAGCGCGGCGCCGACAGCCCGCCCAACTGATGACCGTGCTTGCTCAGGTATTTCCACAAGCCGACGATATCGGTCACCGGCCAGTCGGCGATAAACGCGCCGAAACTACCCTTCTCCTGGGCGATATCCAGGATCATCTGCGCGTTGCGTGGCACGCTCTTGAGCTTGCCCAGGTGGCGGATGATGCGCGTATCCTGCATCAAGCGCTCCAGGTGCTCGGCGCCCATCAGCACGACTTTTTCCGGATCGAAGCCAAAGAACACCTGCTCGAATGCAGGCCATTTGGCATCCACCACGCTGTGCTTGAGCCCGGCGCGGAAAACCCGCAGCGCCAGTGTCGACAGGTAGCGATCATCACTGATCTGGCGTAATTGCGCCGGCGTCTTGGGGACAGGCAGACGGGCTTCCAGTTCGGCCGCCGAACCGAAGCGGTTCAGACAATATTCGTGCAGCCACTTGTAATCGCGCATGCCCTCTCCTGGGGATTGAAATGAAAACGGCGCCTGTGAGCGCCGTCGTTCAGAGCGTTGAGAAACGTCAGAGGTTCACCACGTTGACGAAGCGCGAAGCGGCGTTCTCGTCGATACGCAGGCTGGTGAAGTCGAACAGGTTACGGTCGGCCAACTGCGACGGGATCACGTTCTGCAAGCTGCGGAAGATACTCTCGGTACGCCCTGGGGTCTTGCGTTCCCAGTCCTGGAGCATCTCCTTGACCACCTGGCGCTGCAGGTTTTCCTGGGAGCCGCACAGGTTGCACGGGATGATCGGGAATTGCTTGAAGTCGGAGTAGGCCTGGATGTCCTTCTCGTTGCAATACGCCAGCGGGCGAATCACCACGTTGCGTCCATCATCGGCGCGCAGCTTGGGCGGCATGGCCTTGAGGGAGCCGTTGAAGAACATGTTGAGGAAGAATGTCTCGACGATATCGTCGCGGTGATGCCCCAGGGCCATCTTGGTCGCACCGATCTCATCGGCAAACGTGTAGAGCGTGCCACGGCGCAGGCGCGAACACAGCGAGCAGGTGGTCTTGCCCTCCGGGATCAGCTCCTTGACCACCGAATAAGTGTCTTTTTCGACGATGTGGTACTCGATGCCCAGTGTCTTGAGGTAGGCCGGCAGCACGTCTTCGGGGAAGCCCGGTTGTTTCTGGTCCATGTTGACGGCAACGATCTCGAACTTGATCGGCGCAACCTTTTGCAGGTGCAGCAGCACGTCGAGCATGGTGTAGCTGTCTTTGCCGCCGGAGAGGCAGACCATGACCTTGTCGCCGTCCTCGATCATGTTGAAATCGGCGACCGCTTCACCGGCCAGGCGACGCAGGCGTTTTTGCAGTTTGTTCTGGTTGACCGTAAGAGTGCCCATGGCGCTTGGATCCGCTAGAGGTGTGTGACGAAAAGCGCGGTATTTTACCGGTAAGGTTGACCAAGTTCCAATGTGGGAGGGAGCAAACCTCCTCCCCCACTTGAGTGCATTGCCAACGACAGACCGCGCCGCGATTAAGCCCACTGTTTACAGCGCAATTTGCTCTAAAGCCCTACGGTTTTTCCGGTCATCACTTCCTATACTGCGACTTGAGGTCGCACATAACTATCCAGACCTTTCAGGCCATCTGGCCCGTGGGCGCTCCGATGGGGGGCGATGGTAATAACGACAGGAGTGACTGGCATGATCCATCACGTCGTGGGGCTTTTTACCCATCCCGACCAGGAATGGCGGGAAATTCGTGGCGATAAAGAAGAAAGCGTCGGCCACATGTACCTCACTCACACCTTGATTCTCGCGGCGATCCCCGCCGTATCAGCTTTTATCGGCACCACCCAGGTCGGCTGGGTCATCGGCAGTCGCTCCCCGGTCATGCTGACCCAGGAAAGCGCCTTGTGGATGACCGTCATGTCGTACCTGGCGATGCTAGGCGGCGTAGCGGTCATGGGCGCCTTCATTCACTGGATGGCGCGCACCTACGACTCCAGCCCCAGCATGGCGCGTTGTGTCGCCTTTGCCACCTACACCGCGACACCGTTGTTCATCGGCGGGCTGGCGGCGCTCTACCCGCACATGTGGCTGGGGATGGTCGTCGGCACGGCGGCGATCTGTTACACGGTGTACCTGCTGTATGTGGGGTTGCCGACGTTCATGAGCATCGATCCGGACGAAGGCTTTCTGTTTTCCAGCTCGGTGCTGGCCGTGGGCCTGGTCGTGCTGGTGGCAATCATGGCGTTCACCGTGATCGTCTGGGGCCTGGGCGTTGGCCCGATCTATACCAACTAAGCGGTTTCACCCAGCAGGCAAGGCCACCGCAAGGTGGCTTTGTGCGTCATGCATGACCATTCGGCGCCTGACCGATTCGGAAACACCCGCCTTTGCGGCATACTGGCCACCTCTGGAGAGATGTACAGCATGCCCGAGCAACTCAATACCCGCGTCGAAGATTGTTTCCTGCTAGCCGAATCCTTTTTCAAACGAAGCTTCAAACGCCCCCAGGTCAGCCTCAAGTTGCGGGGCCAGAAAGCCGGTGTCGCGCATTTGCACGAAAACCTGCTGCGCTTCAACCCACAGTTGTACCGAGAAAACAGCCAACACTTCCTGAAACAGACCGTGGCCCATGAAGTAGCGCACCTGATCGCCCACCAATTGTTTGGCGAGCGCATCCAGCCCCATGGCGAGGAATGGCAACTGATCATGCGCGGCGTGTATGAACTGCCGCCAGACCGTTGCCACACCTATGAGATCAAGCGCCGCCAGGTGACCCGCTATATCTACCGCTGCCCATGTGCCGACAGCGACTTCCCGTTTTCGTCACAGCGCCATGGGCTGGTGAGGCAGGGGCGGCGTTATCTGTGCAGGCGCTGTCGGCAGACGTTGGTGTTTACCGGGGAAACTCGCGTTGAGTGAAATATGCGGTGTGTGTGGGGGCCTCATCGGGGGCAAGCCCCCTCCCACAATTAGATCTGTGAATAGGGTCAGAATGTGGGAGGGGGCTTGCCCCCGATGAGGCCCGCCCAGTCACTACACAATCACCTTGGCAGCACGCAACGCGCTGATGCGCTGTGAGCTCAAGCCCAACTCCATCAGCACTTCATCACTGTGCGCGCCCACCGCGGCCCCGATATGCCGGGGGGCTGGCAACCCTTCGGAGAACTTCAGCGGGCAAGCCATCTGCGCCTGGGTCGAGCCGTCGGGCCGCGGCACCTGGGTGACCAGTTCCCGCGCCTTCAACTGCGGATGCTCCACGGCTTCGCTCAGGCTCAGCACCGGTTCGACGCACGCATCGACCCCGGCAAACAACTCGCACAACTCCTCGAAGCTGCGCTTCTCGAACTCAACCTGCAGCGCCTGCTTGAGCGCCTTTTGCTGCTCAGGCTCGGGCGACAAGCCTTGTGCCGCCAGTTCCGGTCGCCCCAACGCGGCGCACAATTGCTGCATGAATGCCGGCTCCAGACTGCCAACCGACATCCAGCGCCCATCGCGGGAACGGTAATAATCGTAGAAACTGCCGCCATTGAGCACATGGGTCTCCCACCCCGGCTCCACGCCACAGGCCAGGTAGCCAGCGCCGGCCATGGCATTCAAACTGAACGAGCAGTCGGTCATACTCACATCCAGGTATTGGCCGACGCCGCTCTGTTGCCGCGCAATCACCGCCGCGAGCAGGCCCACCACCGCGTGCAGCGAGCCACCGGCGACATCCGCCAATTGCACGCCCAACGGCAGCGGCCCGCTGTCCCGCCGCCCGGTATGGCTGGCCACTCCGGCCAACGCCAGGTAGTTGATGTCGTGCCCGGCGCGGTCCTTGTAGGGGCCGGTCTGACCGTACCCAGTGATCGACACGTAAATCAGCCGCGGGTTGATCGCCTTCAACGCCGCATACCCCAGGCCCAGGCGCTCCATCACCCCGGGGCGAAACTGTTCGAGCACGATGTCGTAGCCCTTGACCAACTCGCGCACAATCTCCAGCGCCTCGGCCTGCTTCAGATCCAGGGCGAGGCTGCGCTTATTGCGATTGAGGTAAGCATGGCTGGCCGAGGTGCCCTGATCATGGGGCGGCAGCACGCGCAGCAGGTCCATGCGCGTGGGCGATTCGATGCGCAGCACCTCGGCGCCCATGTCCGCCAGCATCAGCGACGCAAATGGGCCGGGCAGCAAGGTGGAAAAATCCAGTACTTTGAGGGACGCCAAGGGACCTGACATGGAGACTCCGTTTCCGATTCGACTGGCGACAGCGTAGTCAGCCTTCAGCGCCGACGGCAATCGTCAGAACGATCATCGGCAGTGACCGTTTTGATCACGGCGGGCTTTTTCCCGGCGGCGGCCTTATCATTGGCCTACGTTTGCTTGCAGGGGGTTCCATGAAATTTGCGATAGCACTGTTTTCCGCCGCCCATGCGCCCTCCTCGCGTCGCGCCTTGCTGTTCGCCCAGGCGGCGCTGGCCGGCGGGCACGAGATTGTGCGCCTGTTTTTTTATCAGGACGGCGTCTACAGTGCCTCCAACACCATCGTTGCGCCACAGGATGAGCAAGACATCGCTCGCCAATGGCGTGAGTTTGTCAGCGTGCATCAGTTGGACGCCGTGGTGTGCATCGCCGCCGCTCTGCGCCGTGGCGTGCTCGACAGCGAAGAAGCCGCGCGTTACCAACGCAGCGCGGTGAACCTGGAGGCGCCATGGGAGCTGTCGGGCCTTGGGCAATTGCACGACGCGACCCAGGCCGCCGACCGCCTGATCTGTTTTGGAGGGCCGTGACATGTCCAAATCCTTGCTGGTGATCAGCCGCCAGGCACCGTGGTCCGGGCCGAGCGCGCGGGAAGCCCTGGATATCGTATTGGCCGGCGGCGCGTTCGATCTGCCCATCGGCCTGTTGTTCCTGGATGACGGCGTGTTCCAACTGGCGCCGCACCAGGACGCCAAAGCCGTGCAGCAAAAAGACCTCGGCGCCAACCTGCAGGCACTGGGGCTGTTCGGTATCGATGAGGTGTTTGCCTGCGGCCACAGCCTGGCTGCGCGCGGGCTGACGCACCCGGTCAATGCACAGCCGCTGAACGACGAACAGATTTCCCAGTTGATTGACCGTTACGACCAGGTGATAACCCTCTGATGTCGACTTTACATGTGGTGTCCCACTCCCCGTTTACCGATAGCCGCCTCGACAGCTGCCTGCGCGTCTGTGGCAGCGACGATGCGATCCTGCTCTGTGGCGACGGCGCCTACGGGCTGCGTCACCCGGCGCTGCTGACCAAAGGCGTGAAGGTCTTTGTGCTGGCCGAAGACAGCCTGGCGCGCAACCTGCCGCTGCCCGACTGGGCCGACTGCGTGGATTACCCAGGTTTCGTGCAACTGTCGATCGACTACGACAAGGTCAACACCTGGCTATGAACACCCTGACCGTGGGCGCGCGCACCCTCGAACTGGACAAGGACGGCTACCTCGTCGACCTGAACGAGTGGTCGGCCGACGTGGCCAACGCCCTCGCCGCCGCCGAAGCCCTCGAGCTGACCCCGGCGCATTGGGAAATCCTCGAGCTGCTGCGCCAGTTTTATCAAGAGTTCCAGCTGTCCCCCGCCACACGCCCGCTGATCAAGTACACCGCCTTGAAGCTGGGCGCGGACAAGGGCAACAGCCTGTACCTCAACAAACTGTTCAACGGCACTCCCGCCAAACTCGCCGCCAAGCTGGCCGGCCTGCCCAGACCGACGAATTGCTTATGACCGACTTTGCTCCGCTGACCCTCGAAACCCCTGCCGAGCACCCGTTTGCGCCGTTCGTGCGTATCCTGGGCAAAGGCAAGCGCGGTGCGCGCAACCTGACCCGCGAAGAAGCCCGCGAAGCCATGGGCATGCTGCTTGACGAAAAAGTCGAAGACACCCAACTCGGCGCCTTCCTCATGCTGCTGCGCCACAAAGAGGAAAGCCCGGAAGAACTCGCCGGTTTCACCGAAGCGGTGCGCGAGCGCCTGCACGCCCCGGCGCTGAAGGTGGATATCGACTGGCCGACCTATGCCGGCAAAAAGCGCCACCTGCCGTGGTTCCTGCTGGCCGCCAAGTGCCTGGCGCAGAACGGTGTACGCATCCTCATGCATGGCGGCGGCGCCCACACGGCCGGCCGGCTGTACACCGAGCAATTGCTGGAAGGTCTACAGATCCCGCTGTGCCGCAATTGGCAGCAGGTCGAGACAGCCTTCGAGCACGGCAACCTGGCATTCATCCCGCTGGGCGACTGGGCCCCGCAACTGCAACGCATGATCGACCTGCGCAACACCCTGGGCCTGCGCTCGCCGATCCACTCCCTGGCACGCCTGCTCAACCCGCTGAATGCACGCTGCGGCCTGCAAAGCATCTTCCATCCCGGCTACCAGGGCGTACACCGCGATGCCAGCGGCCTGCTCGGCGACACGGTGATTGTGGTCAAGGGCGATGGCGGCGAAATCGAGATCAACCCCGACACGATCAGCCACCTCTACGGCAGCACCGGTGGCGAAAGCTGGGACGAAGAATGGCCCGCCCTCGCCGCCCAGCGCCATGTCAAACCGGCCAGCCTGGAGCCCGAGCAGTTGAAAGCGCTGTGGCGCGGCGAGGTCGAGGACAGCTACCCGCAACTCGCCTTGATCGCCACCATGGCCCTCGCCTTGCGCGGCCTCGGGCATCCGCGGGAGCAAGCGTTCGAATTGGCCCAGCAATACTGGGACGCGCGGGATAAATCGATTTAATCGATCATTCCCCCGCAATCTTTGCGCTTTTAGTTCGAACTCATCCCTTTAGACTGGACTCCAACGCTTATTAGCCAAGGAGCCAGTCATGGGTTTGCTGATTGAAGGACGCTGGCACGACCAGTGGTACGAAAGTAGCGCGGATGGCGCGTTCCAGCGGGAACAGGCACAACGCCGCCACTGGGTGACCGCTGACGGCCAGCCCGGCCCCAGCGGCGAAGGTGGCTTCAAGGCCGAAGCCGGTCGTTACCACCTGTATGTGTCGCTCGCCTGCCCGTGGGCCCATCGCACGCTGATCCTGCGCAAACTCAAGGGGCTGGAAGGTCTGATCGACGTGTCCGTGGTCAGCTGGCTGATGCTGGAAAACGGCTGGACCTTCGACAAGGCCCGCGGCTCCAGCGGCGACTCGCTGGATGGCTTCGCGTTCATGCACCAGCGCTACACCGCCGACACGGCCGATTACACCGGGCGCGTCACGGTGCCGGTGCTGTGGGACAAACAACTCAAGCGCATCGTCAGCAATGAATCAGCGGAGATCATCCGCATGTTCAACAGCGCGTTCAACGGGCTGACCGGCAACACCCTGGACTTCTACCCCGAGGCTCTGCGCCCGCGCATCGATGCGCTGAACGAGCGCATCTACCCCGCCGTGAACAACGGCGTGTACCGCGCAGGCTTCGCCACCTCGCAGCAGGCCTATGAGCGTGCGTTCGATGATGTGTTTGCCGAACTGGACCACTTGGAACAGCACCTGGGCGAGCATCGCTACCTGGCCGGTGAGTACCTGACCGAGGCGGATGTTCGGCTGTTTACCACGCTGATTCGATTTGATGCGGTGTATTACAGCCACTTCAAATGCAACCTGCGGCGGATTGCGGATTATCCGAATCTGTCGAATTGGTTGCGGGAAATCTATCAATGGCCGGGAGTGGCCGAGACGGTGGACTTTGCGCACATCAAGGGGCATTACTATGCCAGCCACCGAACCATCAATCCGACGGGGATTGTGCCCAAGGGGCCGTTGCAGGTGTTTGATGCCGAGCATGATCGCGGGCGGTTGAGCGGTAAGGGCGTCTGGCGCTGATCCAGAGGCTGGGTTGGATCTAATGGCCTCATCGGGGGCAAGCCCCCTCCCACATTGGAATGCATTCCAAAATGTGGGAGGGGGCTTGCCCCCGATGCATTCAGGCTCAGACCTGGGCCTGGGCGCCTTCAAACCATTTGAGCTTCTCGCGCAGCACCACCACTTCACCGACGATCACCAGCGTCGGCGCATGCACTTCATGCTCCGCCACCAGGCGCGGCAGGTCGGCCAGGGTGCCGGTGAACACGCGCTGGTTGGACGTGGTGCCCTGCTGGATCAACGCCGCTGGCGTGTCCGCCGAACGTCCATGCTTGATCAACTGTTCGCAGATGATCGGCAAACCGATCAAGCCCATGTAGAACACCAGGGTCTGCGACGGGCCCACCAGATCACCCCAAGGCAGGTCCGAGGTGCCGTTCTTCAGGTGACCGGTGATAAAGCGCACCGATTGCGCATAGTCACGGTGGGTCAGCGGAATCCCGGCATACGCCGCGCAGCCGCTGGCCGCCGTGATCCCCGGCACCACCTGGAACGGAATGCCATGGGCCGCCAGTTCTTCGATCTCTTCGCCGCCACGGCCGAAGATGAACGGATCGCCGCCCTTGAGGCGCAGCACGCGCTTGCCTTGCTTGGCCAGGTCGACCAATTGCTGGTTGATCTGGTCCTGGGGCACGGCGTGATCGGCGCGACGCTTGCCCACGTAGACGCGCTCGGCATCACGACGGCACAGCTCAAGAATCGCTGGGGCCACCAGACGGTCGTAGAGCACCACATCGGCTTGCTGCATCAAACGCAAGGCGCGGAAGGTCAACAGGTCCGGATCGCCGGGGCCGGCGCCCACCAGGTAGACTTCGCCCGGCGCATAAGGCGGCGCACCGTTGACCTTTTCGATCAGCAAACGCTCGGCTTCATCGCCCTGCCCTGCCAGTTGCCGGTCGGCAATCGGGCCCTGGAAGACTTCTTCCCAGAACGCGCGGCGCTGCTGCACGTCCGGGTATAAACGCTTGACCTGGGCCCGAAAGCGCGCCGCCAGCCCGGCCAACTGGCCATACGTGGACGGAATCCAGGTTTCCAGCTTGGCCCGGATCAAGCGCGCCAACACCGGCGCATCGCCGCCGCTGGACACCGCGATCACCAGGGGCGAACGGTCGACAATCGCCGGGAAGATCACGCTGCACAGGGCTGGCGCATCCACCACGTTGACCGGTACGCAACGGCGCTTGGCATCACTGGACACTTGCGCGTTCAGTGGTTCGTCATCCGTTGCGGCGATGATCAGGGTGCAACCGTCAAGGTCGGCCTCCTGATAACCGCGCACGATCAGTTCCCCGCCACTGCCCAGCACCAGCTCACGCAACTGGTCTTCGATCTGGGGAGCAACCACCCGCAGCAGCGCACCGGCGTCGGCCAGCAGTCGGGACTTGCGCAAGGCAATCTCCCCGCCACCGACGACCAACACACGACTGCCGCGCAGGTTATGAAACAGCGGCAGAAATTCCATTTAGCCGATGACCTCGATGCCCGCCATGTACGGCTTGAGCACGTCCGGCACACGGATCGAACCGTCGGCCTGCTGGTAGTTTTCGAGCACGGCCACCAGGGTACGGCCTACGGCCAGGCCCGAACCGTTGAGGGTATGCACCAGTTCCGGCTTGCCGGTTTCCGGGTTGCGGAAACGCGCCTGCATGCGACGGGCCTGGAAATCACCGCAGTTGGAGCACGACGAGATCTCGCGGTATTTATCCTGGCTCGGCACCCACACTTCGAGGTCGTAGGTCTTCACAGCGCTGAAACCCATGTCGCCGGTACACAGCGCCAGCACGCGGTACGGCAGCTCCAACAGTTGCAGCACGCGTTCGGCGTTGGCGGTCAGGCCTTCGAGGGCTTCCATGGAGGTCGACGGCTCGACAACCTGCACCATCTCGACTTTGTCGAACTGGTGCTGGCGGATCATGCCGCGAGTGTCGCGCCCCGATGCACCGGCTTCACTGCGAAAGCACGGCGTGTGGGCGACGAGCTTGAGCGGCAGGTGCTTGGCGTCGAGGATCTCGCCGGCGACGATGTTGGTCAGCGACACTTCGGCGGTCGGGATCAGGTACAGGTCGGCTTCGCCATCGCGGCTGATCTTGAACAGGTCTTCCTCGAACTTCGGCAACTGGCCGGTGCCCTGCAGGGCCGGCGCCTGAACCAGATACGGGGTGTAGGCCTCTTCGTAGCCGTGCTCGCCGGTGTGCAGGTTGATCATGAACTGCGCCAGGGCGCGATGCAGGCGGGCAATCGGGCCGCGCAGCAAGGCAAAGCGCGCACCGGACAGCTTGGCGGCGGTTTCGAAATCCAGGCCGCCGTTCAGTTCGCCCAGGGCGACGTGGTCCTTGATCGCGAAATCAAAGGCCTTTGGCGTGCCCCAGCGGCGCACTTCGACGTTGCCGTCTTCGTCCGCACCGACCGGCACCGACTCGTGCGGCAGGTTCGGAATGCCCAGCAGGATCGAATCCAGCTCGCCCTGGATCTTGTCCAGTTCGAGTTTGCCGTCGGACAGCTCGGTGCCCATGCGCTCGACATCCGCCATCAACGGCGCGATGTCTTCACCGCGCTGCTTGGCTTGCCCGATGGACTTGGAACGCGCATTACGCTCAGCCTGCAGTGCTTCGGTGCGGGTCTGGACGGTCTTGCGCTGTTCTTCCAGCGCTTCGATGCGCGCAACATCCAAGGCAAAGCCACGGGATGCCAGGCGGTCCGCTACGTCCTGAAGGTTGCTACGTAACAGTTTGGAATCGAGCATGTCGGTCTCTCGTTTATCAAAGTTTGGTCAAGGACAGGCCGGCCCAGGTGGCGAGCAGCCCGCCGAACACGCTGATGCCCAGGTACCCGAAGGCAACCAGGGCCTGCCCGCTTTCCAGCAGGCGCACCGTATCCAGTGAAAAGGATGAAAAGGTCGTCAGACCGCCTACAAAGCCGACAATCAAGCCGGCACGAATTTCAATCGGCACTTCCGGGCGCAACAGGAACCAACCGTACAACAGCCCGATGATCAGGCAGCCCACCAGGTTGACCGCCAGGGTCGCCGTATAAAAATGCCTCGGCCAGTTGGCGTTAACCCAATTACCAGTGGCGAAACGCAATAATGTACCAGCGATGCCAGCAACGGACACGGCAAGAATCGTCTTGAGCACTACTTTCTCCGCTGTTTGGGGCTGAGACGGTCGAGTTGAGCGAGGTGATTGAGCTTTTCACCGATCTTCAGCTCCAGGCCACGGGGCACTGGCTGGTAGAACGGCTGCGGCTCGAGCGCGTCGGGGAAGTAATCTTCGCCGGCGGCATAGGCGTCCGGTTCATCGTGGGCGTAGCGGTATTCATCGCCGTAACCCAGTTGTTTCATCAATTTGGTCGGCGCATTGCGCAGGTGCAGCGGCACTTCAAGGGAGCCATGTTCGGCCGCGGCGCGCAGTGCCGATTTGAAGCCCATGTACACCGCGTTGCTTTTCGGCGCGCAGGCCAGGTAGGTAATGGCCTGGGCCACCGCCAGCTCGCCTTCGGGGCTGCCCAGGCGTTCCTGCACTTCCCACGCCGCAAGGCACAGGCTCAAGGCGCGGGGGTCGGCGTTGCCGATGTCTTCGCTGGCCATACGCACCACGCGGCGCGCGAGGTAGAGCGGGTCGCAGCCACCGTCGATCATGCGCGCGAACCAGTACAACGCGCCGTCGGGGTTGGAGCCGCGCACCGATTTGTGCAGCGCCGAAATCTGATCGTAGAACGCTTCACCCCCCTTGTCGAAACGCCGGCGCGTGTCGCCGAGCAGACTTTGCAGGAGTTCGACGCCAATCTCGCTGCCGTCCTCGGCCAGGTCGGAGGCGTTCTCCAGCAGGTTCAGAAAGCGCCGCCCATCGCCGTCGGCGGCGCTGAACAGGATCTTGAAGCCTTCTTCGCTGAGGCTCAACTGCCGCTTGCCCAAGCCCTTGTCTTCGCTCAAGGCGCGCTGCAGCAGCTTTTGCATCGCCGCTTCATCCAGGCTCTTGAGCACATACACCCGCGCCCGCGAGAGCAAGGCGTTGTTCAATTCGAAGGACGGGTTCTCGGTGGTCGCACCGATAAAAATCAGCGTGCCGTCTTCGACATACGGCAAGAACGCGTCCTGCTGCGACTTATTGAAGCGATGCACTTCGTCGACGAACAAGATGGTGCGCTTGCCGTATTGCCCGGCCTGCTGCTTGGCCACTTCCACGGCCTGGCGGATCTCTTTGACCCCAGCCAGCACCGCCGAGACCGTTTCGAAGTGGGCATCCGAGACTTTCGCCAACAGCCGCGCCAGCGTGGTTTTACCCACCCCCGGCGGCCCCCAGAAAATCATCGAGTGCAGCGCACCCTGCTCCAGGGCTTCGCGCAAAGGCTTGCCGCGAGCGAGCAGGTGTTCCTGACCGACGTACTCATCCAGGTTGGTCGAACGCAAGCGTGCGGCCAGGGGTTGAGCGATCGGGTCACTTCGAAACAGGTCCATGGGCAGCGTTTGAAACCTCTAGGCAGGTTATTCCTGGATCACGTCGGCACCCTTGGGGATGTCGAACTTGAACGTGGACGCGGGCACCGGCACGTTGGCCTTGACCCCGGTGAACAGGATATCGGTGCGCTGGCCGACGCTGTCGATCAGGCGCATGTTATTGATCACGCCGTTACCGAACGAAAGGTGCAGGCTGTCGAACAGCGTGTCCTTGGATTTCGGCTTGAGGGTGAATTCGATCACGTTGCTGGTTTGCTTGGAGGTGATCTCGAAGCTGTCGTTGATCTTCGACACATCGCCCGACAGCAACAGCGCCGGGGTCTGGTTCAAGCGCGGATCGAGCTTTTTGATGGTCGCCTGTTCCAGATCCGGGTCCCACAGCGTGACTTTCTGGCCATCGGAAACGATGGTCTGCTCGGCCTTCCCTTCCGTGTGCCAGTAGAACAGCCCAGGGCGCTGCACGGCCATTTCACCGGCGGTTTCCTGCAACTGGGTGCCGCCGGCATCCAGGGTCAGCTGGGAGAAGCGTGCGGTCAGGGTCTTGGATTTGTCCAGCAGGTTGGTCAGGCTGGCGACGGAGGCCGGATCAGCGTGAGCCGAAACAGCAGTCAGGGCCAGTGCCGGCAACAACAGCATGCGGATAAGACGCATGGGAGTCCTCATTGAGTCGTTAGGGCGCGCCGCGTGCTGCCACGCGGCGCGTGATCAGTCGCGCATCTGCCCGGGGGCGATGACTTCGCGCGAGCCGTTGGTGTTCATTGCGGTGACGACGCCGGCATTTTCCATGGCTTCGATCATGCGGGCGGCGCGGTTGTAGCCGATTTTCAGCTTGCGCTGCACGGCGGAGATCGAGGCGCGACGGCTTTCCAACACGAAGGCCACCGCTTCGTCGTACAGCGCGTCGGTTTCGGCATCATCGTCGCCACCACTGCTGCCGCCGTCGAAGCCGCTGCCGGCTTCTTCAACACCGGCGAGGATGTCGTCGTTGTATTCCGGCGCACCGCGCAGTTTCCAGGCTTCCACCACGCGATGCACTTCATCGTCGGAAACGAACGCACCATGCACGCGAATCGGCAGGCTGGTGCCCGGCGGCATGTAGAGCATGTCACCGTGGCCCAGCAATTGTTCGGCGCCGCCCTGGTCGATGATGGTCCGCGAGTCGATCTTGCTCGACACCTGGAACGCCATGCGCGTCGGGATGTTGGCCTTGATCAGACCGGTGATCACATCCACCGACGGCCGCTGGGTCGCGAGGATCAAGTGGATACCGGCAGCACGCGCCTTCTGTGCGATACGTGCGATCAACTCTTCAACCTTCTTGCCGACGATCATCATCATGTCGGCAAATTCGTCGACCACCACGACGATGGTCGGCAACTTGGTCAGCAATGGCGCTTCGTCGTGGATGCTTTCGCGCTTGTACAGCGGGTCGGTCAGCGGCGTGCCGGCGTCCTGGGCTTCCTTGACCTTGGCATTGAAGCCCGACAGGTTGCGCACGCCCATCTTCGCCATCAGCTTGTAGCGCCGCTCCATCTCGGCAACGCTCCAGCGCAGGGCGTTGGCGGCGTCCTTCATGTCGGTGACCACCGGGCAGAGCAAGTGCGGAATGCCTTCGTAGATCGACAATTCGAGCATCTTCGGGTCGATCATGATCAGCTTGGCGTCTTCCGGGCCGGACTTGAACAGGATCGACAGGATCATCGCGTTGACCCCCACCGACTTACCCGAACCGGTGGTACCGGCCACCAGCAGGTGAGGCATTTTCGCCAGGTCGGTGATTACCGGCTTGCCGCCGATGTCATGACCCAGGGCCAGGGTGACCGGCGATTTGAAGTTGTCGTATTCCGGGGTCGACAGCACCTCGGAGAAGCGCACGATCTGGCGGTCTTCGTTGGGAATCTCGATGCCCACGGTGGTTTTGCCGGGGATCACTTCCACCACGCGCACGCTGGTCACGGCCAGGGAGCGGGCGAGGTCTTTGGCCAGGTTGGAGATTCGGCTGACCTTGACCCCGGCCGCTGGCTGGATTTCGTAACGGGTAATCACCGGGCCGGGGTGGATCGAGTCCACCGAGACTTCGACGCCGAATTCCTTGAGTTTGATTTCCAGCAGATGGCCGACGGCCGCCAGGGACTCCGGGGAATAGTTGAGTTGTTTCTTCTCGGCCGGGTCGAGAATCGAGATCGGCGGCAGCGTGCCTTCGACCGCGCTGTCGACAAACAACGGCGCCTGTTTTTCTTTCTGCACGCGATGGCTCGGCTCGGGAGCCTTGGGCGGTGCCGGGGCAATCACCGGTGGCACCTGTTTCTCGCGCTCCGACATGTGCTTGCTCAGGGCTTGTTCGCGTTCGATCAGGCGTTCCTTGACCTTGGCCTGTTCACGCCGGTCCGGCGTGCTCGGGGCCACGACCTCGTTGACGCGGGTGTCCACCTCGCGCAATTGGGCCACCATGCGCTTGCGCTCCACCCGGGCCGCCCACCAGCGGTTGGCGGCGCCCTGGAACAGTTCCAGCAGGTCGAGGGTGATTTTGCCGGTCACGTCCATCACCTTGAACCACGACAGGTCGGTGAACACGGTGAGGCCGAACAGGAACAGCGCGATAAACATCAGGGTGCTGCCCTGGATATTCAGGGTCTTGCGGGCCAGGTCGCCGAGGCTCTCACCCAGCGCGCCGCCAGCGCCCGCCGGCAGGCCGGTCGGCGCATGGAAATGGATATGCGCCAGCGCCGCGCCGGACAGCACCAGGAACACCAGGCCGATCAGGCGCCAGGAAAACAGCCAGCCACTCCACTGCCACGGCTCATGACGCTGGCGGAAGATCTGCCAGGTCTTGATCGCCAGCAGCAACGGGAAGATGTACGCGAAATAACCCAGCACCATGAACAGGATATCGGCGCTGTAGGAACCGGCAGGCCCACCGAAGTTCTGCACGTCATCGATCTTGCTGTTGTGGCTCCAGCCCGGATCGTCCTTGCCATAGGTGAGCAAGGCCATCATCAGGAACAGGCACAGCGCGCCGATGGCGATCAGCGCACCTTCCTTGAGCCGATAATGCAGGTGCTGACGCCAGGCCGGCACGACTGTTTTTTGTGTCGCGGTGGATTTCTTCAAAACGGGTCTTTTCCTGCGCCTTTAGCGCGTCCATCTGTTGAATGACTGCACACTGCCGCCCAATCCGAGCAGCCGAAAAATAAACGAACGCCGTTAAATCTACCTTTAACACCGAGCGATTGACGAGTGAAACGGCGATAACGCCAGAATGCCCGCATTGTACGGGTTTGTGTCCGCGATGCCACGCCCTTGCCCCTTGCGCGGCAGCCTGGACAATTCACGGGTCACACACTGTTCAATTTGAGCATGCATTGTCTTTGCTGACAAAGGCTTATGCGCTGTTTTTAGCAATCCAGGCAAGCTTGGCAATTGGCCTGCATGGGGCAGCCCCGAATACGACCACGTCTCAGAGAGAGAGTTGCAGAAACACCCGCTCATGCTAATCCACAGCAATGCCCGATTCGGGCTGGCCCCCTGACGCCGTGTCGACAATAATCAACCTCCTGGGCAGGCCCGACGCCTGCCACTCCCCTCCCCTCCCCTTCCGTAAGCCTGGATGCCATGCTGACCTGGTTACAACGCGACACCCTGACCTTCCCGCCGCTGGCCAAAGCCATGCGCGAACCCAATGGCCTGCTCGCCGCCGGTGGCGACCTGTCGGCCGAGCGACTGATCCAGGCCTATCGCCACGGCTGCTTTCCGTGGTTCTCGCAAGGCCAGCCGATTCTCTGGTGGTCACCGGACCCTCGCACGGTGATTTTCCCCGACGAACTGCACGTATCCCGCAGCCTGGGCAAATTATTGCGCCAGCAGCGCTATCGCGTGACCTTCGACCAGGACTTCGCTGCGGTCATCCAAGCCTGCGCCGCGCCTCGCGCCTATGCAGATGGCACCTGGATCACCGAAGGCATCCAGAGCGCCTACCAGGAGCTGCACGCACGGGGTTACGCGCACTCGGTCGAGGTCTGGGACAACGGCGAACTGGTGGGCGGCCTGTATGGGCTGGCGATGGGCCGGCTGTTTTTTGGCGAATCCATGTTCAGCCGCGCCGATAACGCCTCGAAGTTCGGTTTTGCCACACTGACCCGGCAGCTGCAGGCATGGGGTTTTGTGCTGATCGACTGCCAGATGCCCAACGATCACCTGCACAGCCTGGGCGCCCGCGCCATACCGCGCAGCGAGTTCGCCGGCTTCCTGCGCGACTATCTGGACCAACCCAACGCTGGACCGTGGGTTTCCTAGGCGACTTCCTCGCACCTGGCTTACACTTATTTCAAAGCTTATCCGAGGGTTGATCATGACCGAGCTGGCGCGCTTGAAGTTTTATGCCACTCAAGCCCACTCTTGCAGCTATCTGCCCGACGAACAGGCCACTACGCTGTTCCTCGACCCCAGCCAGCCGATGGACGTGCATGTGTATGCCGACCTTTCGGAAATGGGCTTTCGGCGCAGCGGCGATCACCTGTACCGACCGCACTGCCAAAACTGCAATGCCTGCGTGCCGGCACGTATTCCCGTGGCGCAGTTTGTGCCGGACCGCAACCAGAAGCGCATCCTCAAGCGCAACGCCGACCTGACGGTCACGGCGGCCAACCCCAGGTTCAGCGAAGAATACTTCGATCTTTACCAGCGCTACATCGAACAACGCCACGCCGACGGCGACATGTTCCCACCCAGTCGCGACCAGTTTTCCACCTTCCTGGTGCGTGAACTGCCTTTCTCACGCTTCTACGAATTCCGACTCGACGGGCGCCTGCTGGCCGTCGCCGTGACCGATTTGCTGCCCAACGGCCTGTCGGCGGTGTACACCTTCTATGAACCCGACGAAGAGCGGCGCAGCCTGGGACGTTTCGCGATCCTCTGGCAAATCAGCGAAGCCCGGCGCCTGGAACTGGAGGCGGTGTACCTTGGATACTGGATCAAAAACTGCAAAAAGATGAACTACAAGACCCAATATCGGCCGATTGAACTGCTGATTAATCAAAGATGGGTCACGCTTAACTAGAACCTCTTGGCTTAAACACCCTTTTTCGGGCACAATGCACGCCGCTTTTGCCTGGCGCAGTTGCACCGGGCCATTCACTGGATACCGAGGGCTTTACTGCATGTCGAAAGAAGACAGCTTCGAAATGGAAGGCACTGTCGTCGACACCCTGCCCAACACCATGTTTCGTGTGGAGTTGGAAAATGGGCACGTCGTAACCGCGCATATCTCCGGCAAGATGCGCAAGAACTACATTCGTATTCTTACCGGTGACAAAGTGCGCGTCGAGCTGACGCCCTATGACTTGAGCAAAGGGCGCATCACTTACCGCGCCCGCTAATCAAGTCAATACAAGACGCCCGGTTATGCCGGGCGTTTTTGTGTGTATAGCATTTACCTGACACCCGAAACCCAATGCGGGAGGGGGCTTGTTCCCTCCCACATTGGATCGCCATTGTTCTGGCAATTACATTTCAAGACAGCAAAAAGGCGCCTTTCGGCGCCTTTTGCGTAGCTGCAGAACGATCAGGCCATTTCGGCCGTGGTTTCGAACTCGAAGGTCAGCTCGCCGTCCTTCAGGTCGATATGCACCACGCCACCATGGTCGGAGAGCTCGCCGAACAGGATCTCTTCAGCCAATGGCCGCTTGATCTTGTCCTGGATCAGACGCGCCATCGGGCGAGCGCCCATTGCCGCGTCGTAACCACCTTCGGCCAGCCAATTGCGCGCCGCGTCCGTCACTTCCAGCTGCACGCGCTTGTCTTCCAACTGCGCTTGAAGCTCGGTGAGGAACTTGTCCACCACGTTTTTGATGACCTCATGGCTGAGGCGACCAAACTGGATAATGGTGTCCAGACGGTTGCGGAACTCCGGCGTGAAGCTCTTCTTGATCACTTCCATCGCATCGGAAGAGTGATCCTGATGCGTAAAGCCGATCGACGCCCGCGCCGCGGTTTCAGCACCGGCGTTGGTGGTCATGATCACGATCACGTTGCGGAAATCCGCCTTGCGCCCGTTGTTGTCGGTCAGGGTGCCGTGGTCCATGACCTGCAGCAGCAGGTTGAAGACTTCCGGGTGAGCCTTCTCGATTTCATCGAGCAGCAATACGCAATGCGGTTGCTTGGTGATCGCCTCGGTCAACAGGCCGCCCTGATCAAAACCGACATAGCCCGGAGGCGCACCGATCAGGCGCGACACGGTGTGACGCTCCATGTATTCGGACATGTCGAACCGCACCAACTCAATGCCCATGGCCTTGGCCAACTGCCGAGCCGCTTCGGTCTTGCCGACGCCGGTCGGGCCGGCGAACAGGAACGAACCGACGGGCTTGTCCGGCGACTTGAGGCCCGCCCGCGACAACTTGATCGCAGTGGACAGCGAGTCGATGGCCGCATCCTGGCCAAACACGGTGAGCTTGAGGTCGCGCTCCAGGTTACGCAGCAGCTCTTTGTCGGAGGTGGTGACGTGTTTTGGCGGAATCCGCGCGATCTTGGCCACGATATCCTCGACCTGAGCCACGTCGATGCGCTTCACACGCTTCTCGACCGGCTGCAGACGCTGATAGGCACCCGCCTCGTCGATCACGTCGATGGCCTTGTCCGGCATGTGCCGATCGTTGATGTAGCGCGACGCCAGCTCGGCAGCGGCCCGCAACGCTTCATCGGTGTACTCGATGCCATGGTGCGCTTCGAAACGCCCCTTGAGCCCACGCAGGATGCCGATGGTGTCTTCAACCGAAGGCTCGGACACGTCGACTTTCTGGAAGCGACGCGCCAGGGCACGGTCTTTCTCGAAGATCCCGCGGAATTCCTGGAACGTGGTCGAGCCGATGCAACGGATATCACCCGACGACAACAACGGCTTGAGCAGGTTGGAAGCATCCATCACACCACCGGAGGCCGCACCGGCCCCAATGATCGTGTGGATTTCATCGATGAACAGGATCGCCTGCGGGCGTTTTTTCAGCTCGCCGAGCAGCGCCTTGAAGCGCTTCTCGAAATCGCCGCGGTACTTGGTCCCGGCGAGCAACGCGCCGAGGTCAAGGGAGTAGACGACGCTGCTGGCCAGCAAGTCCGGCACCTGGTTGTCTACGATACGCTTGGCCAGGCCTTCGGCAATCGCGGTTTTACCCACGCCCGCCTCGCCCACCAGCAACGGGTTGTTCTTGCGACGACGCGCGAGGATCTGCGCCACGCGCTCAACTTCAGCCTCGCGCCCCACCAGCGGATCGATCCGCCCCTGGCGCGCCAGCTCATTGAGATTGCTGGCATAGGCATCCAATGGGTTGCCCGAAGAAGAAGACTCACCGCCCTCGTCGTCCTGCATTTCCTGCTCACCCTCGGAATGATCGCCGTGCCCAGGCACTTTGGAGATACCGTGGGCGATGTAGTTGACGACATCGATACGGGCAACGCTCTGCTGCTTGAGCAGGAACACTGCCTGGCTTTCCTGTTCGCTGAAGATGGCGACAAGCACATTGGCGCCCGTGACTTCACGCTTACCGGAGCTCTGTACGTGGAAAACAGCACGCTGCAATACCCGCTGAAAGCCCAGGGTCGGCTGGGTTTCACGGTCCTCGTCATGCACGGGGATCAGTGGCGTCGTGGAGTCGATGAACTCCTGCAGGTCATGCTTGAGTTTGTCGAGGTTGGCGCCGCACGCACGCAAAACGGTGGCGGCAGCTTCGTTATCCAAAAGTGCCAGCAGCAGGTGCTCGACGGTCATGAATTCATGACGCTTCGAACGGGCCTCTTTGAAGGCAAGATTGAGGGTGACTTCGAGCTCGCGGTTTAACATAGCTTCACCTCATACCCAAGTGGTCGGCGTTAACCGTCCTTCTCGATTTCACAGAGTAGCGGATGCTGGCTTTCCCTGGCGTACTGGTTGACCTGCATGGCCTTTGTCTCGGCGATGTCGCGGGTAAACACTCCACATACTGCCCGTCCTTCTGTGTGAACGGCCAGCATTACCTTGGTCGCCAACTCGCGGTTCAGGTTAAAAAACACCTCGAGTACTTCGACCACGAAATCCATCGGTGTGTAGTCATCGTTGAACAAAACCACCTTGTACATCGGCGGCGCCTGTAGAGCAGGCTTGGCCTCCTGAACAGCAATGCCTGCAGAACCGTCGTCATCGTGCTCGTGATCCGGTCGATCCTGATTGAATGTTAGTCGAATCTGGCTGATTGCATGCATGGAAAGAAAGGTTCGTCAGTGGTTCAAATACAGTGGTGGGGGCGACCTGTCAGAATTTCAACTCTGACCGTTCGGTCACCTTGACTATCGGCAAATCGGTGTTACAACCAATAGAACCCACAGTGGGTAAAAAAGGTCCGCGCAGTCAACCTTATTTATTCGGGTTAGGACGGATAAACTGGATGATACTCCAGTGATGGAGTCTGGTGCAGAGGGATATGGGTATGTCTGGCGTCAAGATCAGTGGCAAGGTCAAATGGTTCAACAATGCCAAGGGTTACGGCTTCATTAATGAAGAAGGTAAGACCGAGGACCTTTTTGCGCATTATTCCGAGATCAAAATGGATGGCTACAAAACGCTGAAAGCGGGCCAAACTGTGAGTTTTGAGATCATTCAAGGACCGAAAGGGCTGCACGCTGTGAATATCTGTGCAATCGCGATCACTACACCTGCAAAACCCGTTGTATCCGCCGCTCAAAAAGAAAAGAAGCTAACGGCCTGATTCACTGCCAAGCGAGAAGCATGCAAATAAAAAACGGCCACCCAACCCATTGGAGTAGCCGTTTTTTATGCCTGCGTGTTTACATGTGCGAGATCAGCGCATCGCCAAAGCCCGACGACGACACCAACTTCGCGCCCTCCATCAGGCGCTCGAAGTCATAGGTCACGGTCTTGGCCGAGATAGCACCATTGGTGCCCTTGATGATCAGATCGGCCGCTTCGGTCCAGCCCATGTGGCGCAGCATCATTTCCGCCGACAGGATCAGCGAACCCGGGTTGACCTGGTCCTTACCGGCATATTTCGGCGCGGTACCGTGGGTGGCTTCAAACATTGCCACGGTGTCGGACAAGTTGGCGCCCGGCGCAATACCGATACCACCGACTTCCGCCGCCAGGGCGTCAGACAGGTAGTCACCGTTGAGGTTGAGGGTCGCAATCACATCATATTCAGCCGGACGCAGCAGGATCTGCTGCAGCATGGCATCGGCAATCGCATCCTTGACCACGACATTCTTGCCGGTCTTCGGGTTCTTGAACTGCATCCACGGCCCACCATCGAGCAGGGTTGCGCCGAATTCTTCAGCCGCCACTTCGTAGGCCCATTCCTTGAAGGCACCTTCGGTGAACTTCATGATGTTGCCTTTGTGTACGATGGTCAGCGACTCGCGGTCGTTATCCACGACATATTGCAGGGCCTTGCGCGCCAGGCGCTTGGTGCCCTCTTTGGACACCGGCTTGATGCCGATACCGCAATCCTGGTCGAAACGGATCTTGGTGACGCCCATTTCCTCCTTGAGGAACTTGATCACTTTGATCGCTTCCGGCGAACCGGCTTTCCACTCGATCCCGGCGTAAATATCTTCGGAGTTTTCGCGGAAGATGGTCATGTCCACGTCGCCAGGCTTTTTGACCGGGCTCGGCACGCCTTCGAACCAGCGCACCGGGCGCAGGCACACATACAGGTCGAGTTGTTGGCGCAGGGCCACGTTCAACGAACGGATGCCACCACCGACCGGCGTGGTCAGCGGGCCTTTGATGGAGACTACGTAATCGCGCACCGCGTCCAGGGTTTCCTGGGGCAGCCAGGTGTCCTGGTCATAGACTTGGGTCGCCTTCTCACCGGCGTAAACTTCCATCCACGAAATCTTGCGCTTGCCGCCGTAAGCTTTTTCAACAGCGGCGTCGACCACCTTGATCATCACTGGGCTGATGTCGACACCGATACCGTCACCTTCGATATAAGGGATGATCGGTTGGTCAGGAACATTGAGAGAATGGTCTGCATTGACGGTGATTTTGTCGCCGACTGCCGGAACCTGAATCTTCTTGTATCCCATGCTGAACTCCATCTATGGATTGAACATCTGGCTGCGTTCGAGCCTACTCCAGATAAATGACGACTTAAACCTCACGCCACGCTCATTTGCATCGAAAACAGCATATTTAGTCGCCTACAAGCTTGAAATCAAAGGGAAAAGCGCCAATCTTGAGCACATCATGCGACTTTAGGCGCAACTTGGTCCCTGCGACCTTTAGACCAATGGACGACCCACCTTTTGTATGAAGGCTCGGCGTAAGCATAGCGACCTATGTATAATGCCGCCGCTGACCAAAGAGTCACGACGGCCGACTGCCTGCTTCTTCAATAGAAAGCAGCGCCCAGCGCCAGAAAAGCCGGACTAAACAATAGTCCACCCGCTTGACGCTCGACTGATGCAACCCAACATCACCGCGAAGAAACCTCGACCTTTCGCTCATGGATGACTTTGAACGAACGCGCTCTACCCGGCGCATCTCGAGTTTCTGCGCACGCTTTCAGCAAAGAAGAGAGTTAATCCGAATATGCCCACCCGCTCGAAGATCATCTACACCTTCACCGACGAAGCACCAGCCCTCGCCACCTATTCACTGCTGCCTATCGTAGAGGCCTTCACCGCTTCCGCTGATATTGCCGTGGAAACCCGCGACATCTCCCTCGCCGGGCGCATCCTCGCAAGCTTCCCCGAGCAACTGGGCACCAAAGCCGTCCCGGACCACCTCGCCGAACTGGGCGCCCTGGCCGTTACGCCTGAAGCCAACATCATCAAGCTGCCTAACATCAGCGCCTCGACGCCTCAACTGCAGGCGGCGATCAAAGAACTGCAAGCCAAGGGCTACGCCCTGCCGGACTACCCGGAAACCGTAACCACCGACGCGGAAAAAGAAACCCGCGCACGTTACGACAAGATCAAGGGCAGCGCCGTGAACCCGGTACTGCGCGAAGGCAACTCCGACCGCCGCGCACCGCTGTCGGTCAAGAACTACGCACGTAAGCACCCGCACAAGATGGGCGCCTGGGCTGCCGACTCCAAGTCCCACGTCGCTTACATGAGCCACGGCGACTTCTACGGCAGCGAAAAAGCCGTACAGATCGAGGCAGCCGACGCGGTCAAAATCGAACTGATCGCTAAAGACGGCACCGCGACCGTACTGAAGGAAAAGACTTCCGTACAAGCTGGCGAAATCATCGACAGCTCCGTGCTGAGCAAGAACGCCCTGCGCAGCTTCATCGCCGCTGAAATCGAAGACGCCAAGAAACAAGGCGTACTGCTGTCGGTTCACCTGAAAGCCACCATGATGAAGGTCTCCGACCCGATCATGTTCGGCCAGATCGTTGCCGAGTTCTATAAAGACGCCCTGACCAAGCACGCCGCCGTGCTGGAGCAGATCGGCTTCAACCTGAACAACGGCATCGGCGACCTGTACGCTCGCATCAAGGCCCTGCCGGCCGAGCAGCAAGCGCAGATCGAAGCCGATATCCAGGCGGTCTACGCCGCTCGCCCTTCCCTGGCGATGGTCAACTCCGACAAAGGCATCACCAACCTGCACGTGCCGAGCGACGTGATCGTCGACGCCTCGATGCCGGCCATGATCCGTGACTCCGGCAAAATGTGGGGCACCGACGGCCAGCTGCACGACACCAAGGCCGTGATCCCGGATCGCTGCTACGCCACCATCTACCAAGCTGTCATCGAAGACTGCAAGGCCAATGGCGCGTTCGATCCGACCACCATGGGCAGCGTGCCGAACGTTGGTCTGATGGCACAGAAAGCCGAAGAGTACGGCTCTCACGACAAGACCTTCCAGGTCAAGGCTGACGGCGTCGTCCGCGTTACCGACAGCAAGGGCAACCTGCTGATGGAACAGGCCGTCGAAGCCGGCGACATCTTCCGCATGTGCCAGGCCAAAGACGCGCCGATCCAGGACTGGGTCAAACTCGCCGTCAACCGCGCCCGCGCCAGCAACACCCCGGCCATCTT
Organism: Pseudomonas sp. K8; assembly: GCF_014889455.1. Classification (NCBI taxonomy): domain Bacteria; kingdom Pseudomonadati; phylum Pseudomonadota; class Gammaproteobacteria; order Pseudomonadales; family Pseudomonadaceae; genus Pseudomonas; species Pseudomonas sp. K8. Next base: position 35,203 of record NZ_VJWO01000014.1, on the reverse strand, counting down.
CTGGCTGGACCCACAACGCGCCCACGACGGTGCGGTGATCGAGAAAGTCCAGACCTACCTGAAAGACCACAACACCGACGGCCTGGACATCCGCATCATGTCGCCGGTCGACGCGATGAAGTTCACCCTGGAGCGCACCCGCAAGGGCCTGGACACCATCTCGGTGACCGGTAACGTACTGCGCGACTACCTGACCGACCTGTTCCCGATCATGGAACTGGGCACCAGCGCCAAGATGCTGTCGATCGTGCCGCTGATGAACGGTGGCGGTCTGTTCGAAACCGGCGCTGGCGGTTCGGCACCCAAGCACGTGCAGCAACTGCTGGAAGAAAACTTCCTGCGTTGGGATTCCCTGGGCGAGTTCCTGGCCCTGGCCGCATCGCTTGAGCATTTGGGCGTGACTTACAACAACCCGAAAGCCCTGGTGCTGTCCAAGACCCTGGACCAGGCCACCGGCCAGTTCCTCGACAACAACAAGTCGCCATCGCGCAAAGTCGGCAACATCGACAACCGCGGCAGCCACTTCTACCTGGCGCTGTACTGGGCCCAAGCCCTGGCCGCACAGACCGAAGACACCGCGCTGCAAGCGCAATTCGGCGAACTGGCCAAGACCCTCGCCGCGAACGAAGCAACCATCGTTGCCGAGCTCAACGCCGTACAGGGCAAGCCAGTGGACATCGGCGGCTACTACGCGCCGAACCCGGAGCTGACCAGCAAGGTCATGCGCCCGAGCAACACCCTCAACGCGGCAATTGCCAAGCTGAAGTAAGGTTGTAAGGATGCAAACAAACCCCGGCCCCGTGCCGGGGTTTGTGTTTCCAGCGAATAAACCGGATTCAAATGTGGGAGGGAGCTTGCTACCGATGGCAGTGAGTCAGCTACCAATAAGTCGACTGCCCCACCGCCATCGGGAGCAAGCCCCCTCCCACACCGACTGCAATCCTGCCTGAAGACCGCACCGCACTCAGAATCGAGAGGCATCCAATGACCTGGCAACCCCACACCATCGTCGAAGACAACTTTTCAGGCCCTCACGAAGGCAGAACAATCGCGAAAGACTCTAATGAACTGTAAGTTCTAACAGGTGCCCCTCAGCCCTCTGAAGACAATCCTTATCCCGTGACGACCGAGCCGAGACCGGGAGACCATCAAATGTTGCGCACCTACTATCTATTGCCACTGGGCGCTTTCTTGCTCGCGCTGCTGCCCCTGGCAAACGCTGGCCAAAACGTCCAGATGACATACTTCCTCAACGCGAGCTTTACCTGCCAGAACGGCGTCACAACGCAAGGATATAGCGTCTATGTGGTTGGCTCGCACCCAGAAGTCGGAAAATGGGACCCTGCCAACGCCGTTTTACTCAGCCCATCCAACTACCCGACATGGACCGGCCTGGTGCGTTTTTCAGGCGTCCAGCTCGATGAAAAGGTGGAATGGAAGTGCATTATTCGCAACGAAAAGAACCCGCAGGATGTACAGAAATGGCAGGCTGGGCCGAATAACGAAGTGATATTGAAGTTCTCCCCGCAAGCCCAGGCCACTGCTACGTTCTGAGCAGCCCGGCCACGTCCGGCGTATCATGCAGGATGATTTAGCCCCCACCTGCATTCGAGAGCCATTCATGACCTGGCAACCCCACATCACCGTCGCCACCATCGTCGAAGACAACGGCCGCTTCCTGATGGTCGAAGAACTCAAGGGCGGCCGCGCCGTGCTCAACCAGCCCGCCGGCCACCTCGACCCGCACGAAACCCTGACCGAAGCCGCCGTGCGTGAAACCCTCGAAGAAACCGGCTGGGACGTCGAAGCCACCGGCATCGTCGGCATCTACCTGTACACCGCGCCGAGCAACGGCGTGACCTACCAGCGGGTCTGCTTCACCGCCAAGGCGCTGAAACACCGCCCGGACTATCAACTTGACGACGGCATCGTGCGCGCCCGCTGGCTGAGCCGTGACGAGCTGATGGGCCTGCGCGACGCCTGGCGCAGTGAGCTGATCATCCGTTGTATCGATGATTATCTGGCCGGCTTTCGCCACAGTCTCGAATTGATCCGACCTTCTCTTTAGCCTTGAAGGCTCGGGCCTGTTAGAATCGCGTCCTTTTTCAAGACACCCGTTGAAACCCTATGCGTGATCCAGCCCCTTCTGACACACAAAAGAAGCGCGTCATCGTCGGCATGTCCGGCGGCGTGGATTCTTCCGTTTCCGCCGTTCTGCTCATGGAGCAGGGTTATGAGGTGGAAGGCCTGTTCATGAAGAACTGGGAAGAAGACGATGGAACGGAATATTGCACCGCCATGGACGACCTGGCGGATGCCCAGGCCGTGTGCGACAAGATCGGCATCAAGCTGCACACCGCCAACTTCGCCGCCGAGTACTGGGACAACGTGTTCGAGCACTTCCTGGCCGAATACAAGGCCGGCCGCACGCCGAACCCGGACATCCTGTGCAACCGCGAGATCAAGTTCAAGGCGTTCCTCGACTACGCCATGATGCTCGGCGCCGACCTGATTGCCACCGGCCACTACGTGCGCCGTCGTGACATCGACGGGCGCACCGAACTGCTCAAGGGCCTGGACCCCAACAAGGACCAGAGCTACTTCCTGCACGCCGTCGGCGGCGAACAGATCGCCAAGACCCTGTTCCCGGTCGGCGAACTGGAAAAGCCCGAAGTGCGCCGGATCGCCGAGCAGCACGACCTGGCCACCGCCAAGAAGAAGGATTCCACCGGGATCTGCTTTATCGGCGAGCGCCGTTTCAGCGACTTCCTCAAGCAATACCTGCCAGCGCAACCGGGCGAGATCAAAACCACCGAAGGCGAGGTCATCGGCCACCATCACGGCCTGATGTACCACACCATCGGCCAGCGCCAGGGCCTGGGCATCGGCGGTTTGAAAGACGCCGGCGACGAGCCGTGGTACGTGCTGGTCAAGGACCTGGAGCACAACGAACTGATCGTCGGCCAGGGCAATGACCACCCATGGCTGTTCTCCCGCGCACTGCTCGCTTCGGATATCTACTGGGTCAACCCGGTGGACCTGAGCGCGCCGCGCCGCCTGACCGCCAAGGTGCGCTATCGCCAGAGCGACCAGCCCTGCACCCTGGAAAAAACCGCCGACGGTTACCGCGCCACCTTCGATGACCCGCAGCGCGCGGTCACGCCTGGCCAGTCCGTGGTGTTCTACGATGGCGAGGTGTGCCTGGGGGGCGGCGTGATTGAAGTCGCCGAACCCTGGAGCAACCCGGCATGAGCCCGATCCAGGAGCAACTGACGGCACTCGGCGGGGTCTTCCTCGCCGCAGTGCTGGTGGACAAGATCGCCAAGACCGGCCAGGTTACCGAGGCCGGCCTGACCTGCATGCTCGGCAGCCTGCTGGTTCGCGACCCCAAGGATACCCTGGAAGTCTATGGCGGTGACGACCTGGCGCTGCGTGAAGGCTACCGCGCACTGGTCGGCGCACTGGAACGCGACCCGAGCACCTTGCAGCGCGAACCGCTGCGCTACGCCCTGTCGATGCTCGGCCTTGAGCGCCAACTGGCCAAGCGTGACGACCTGCTGGAGACCATCGGCAAGCGCCTGCCGCAGATCCAGTCCCAGGTTGAACACTTCGGCCCGGCCCACGAAAACGTCATCGCCGCCTGCGGCGCGCTGTACCAGGACACCTTGAGCACATTGCGCCAGCGCATCCAGGTGCATGGCGACATGCGCAACCTGCAACAACCGAACAACGCCTCGAAGATCCGCGCCCTGCTTCTGGCCGGTATCCGCTCGGCGCGGTTGTGGCGCCAGTTGGGCGGTCATCGTTGGCAGTTGGTCATCAGCCGTCGCAAATTGCTCAAAGAGCTTTACCCGTTGATGCGCAACGAATAAGTCGCAGCCACGAGCTATTTTCAAGCCGTTACGCGTAATACGCCGGTCAGTTGGCAACGGACCGGCGGATTTTTTCATGTATGATACGCGCCCCATTTCGTTGCCCGACTGTCCGAGAACACCCCATGCAGCTCTCTTCGCTCACTGCGGTTTCCCCTGTTGACGGCCGCTACGCCGGCAAGACCCAGGCCCTGCGCCCGATTTTCAGTGAATACGGCCTGATCCGTGCCCGCGTACTGGTTGAAGTGCGCTGGCTCCAGCGCCTGGCCGCTCACCCTGCCATCAGTGAAGTGCCGGCGTTCTCCGCCGAAGCCAACGCGGTATTGAACACTCTGGCGGAAAACTTCTCTCTGGAGCACGCCGAGCGTGTCAAAGAGATCGAGCGCACCACCAACCACGACGTCAAAGCCATCGAATACCTGCTCAAAGAGCAAGCGGCCAAGCTGCCGGAACTGGCCAACGTCAGCGAATTCATCCACTTCGCCTGCACCAGCGAGGACATCAACAACCTGTCCCACGCCCTGATGCTGCGCGAAGGCCGTGATGAGGTGATGCTGCCGCTGATGCGCCAGACCGCCGAAGCCATCCGCGAACTGGCGATCCGCTTCGCTGCTGTGCCGATGCTGTCGCGCACCCACGGTCAACCGGCCTCGCCGACCACCCTGGGCAAAGAACTGGCCAACGTGGTGTATCGCCTGGAGCGCCAGATCGCTCAAGTGGCGGCCGTCCCGCTGCTGGGCAAGATCAACGGCGCCGTGGGCAACTACAACGCCCACCTGTCGGCCTACCCGGAGGTCGACTGGGAAGCCAACGCCCGCGCCTTCATCGAAGACGAACTGGGCCTGGGCTTCAACCCGTACACCACGCAGATCGAACCGCACGACTACATCGCCGAGCTGTTCGACGCGATTGCGCGCTTCAACACCATCCTGATCGACTTCGACCGTGACGTCTGGGGCTACATCTCCCTGGGCTACTTCAAGCAGCGCACCATTGCCGGCGAAATCGGTTCGTCGACCATGCCGCACAAGGTCAACCCGATCGACTTCGAAAACTCCGAAGGCAACCTCGGCATCGCCAACGCCCTGTTCCAGCACCTGGCCAGCAAGTTGCCGATCTCCCGCTGGCAGCGCGACCTGACCGACTCCACCGTACTGCGCAACCTCGGCGTGGGCTTTGCCCACAGCGTGATCGCCTACGAAGCCAGCCTCAAAGGCATCAGCAAGCTGGAACTCAACGAGCAGAAAATCGCCGCTGACCTGGATGCATGCTGGGAAGTTCTGGCCGAACCGATCCAGACCGTGATGCGCCGCTACAACATCGAAAACCCGTATGAGAAGCTCAAAGAGTTGACGCGCGGCAAAGGCATCAGCCCTGAAGCACTGCAAACTTTCATCGACGGCCTGGACATGCCCGCCGCTGCCAAGGCCGAGCTGAAACTGCTCACCCCGGCCAACTACATCGGCAACGCCGTGGCCCAAGCCAAACGCATCTGATCATCGCAAGCCCCTTTGAGACGCCCGGCCGCGCCGGGCGTTTTTATTCCAGTCTGAAAAGTGCTTTTTTTCAATAGGTTACACATGAATCCTGATATCCCTCTTCAACTTCTGGGCGGCATCACGGCACGGGAATTCCTGCGCGACTACTGGCAGAAAAAACCGCTGCTGATCCGTCAGGCCATTCCTGATTTCGAAAGCCCGATCGACGCCGATGAACTGGCCGGCCTGGCCCTGGAAGAAGAAGTCGAGTCGCGCCTGGTGATCGAACACGGCGAGCGTCCGTGGGAACTGCGCCGCGGCCCGTTCGCCGAAGACACCTTCAGCACCCTGCCCGAGCGCGAGTGGACCCTGCTGGTGCAGGCGGTCGACCAGTGCGTGCCGGAAGTCGCCGAACTGCTCGAGCAGTTCCGCTTCCTGCCCAGCTGGCGTATCGACGACGTGATGATCAGCTTCGCCGCGCCCGGTGGCAGCGTAGGTCCGCACTTCGATAACTACGACGTGTTCCTGCTGCAAGCCCATGGCAAGCGCAACTGGAAGATCGGCCAGATGTGCAGCTCTGACAGCCCGATGCTGCAACACGCCGACCTGCGCATCCTCGCCGAATTCGAAGAGATCGCCGAATGGGTGCTGGAACCAGGCGACATGCTCTACCTGCCGCCACGCCTGGCCCACTATGGCATTGCCGAAGATGACTGCATGACCTACTCGGTCGGCTTCCGCGCGCCAAGCGCCGCCGAAGTGCTGACCCACTTCACCGACTTCCTCAGCCAGTACCTGACCGACGAAGAGCGTTACACCGACGCCGACATCCAACCGGCCAGCGATCCACACCAGATCCAGAGCGATGCCCTCGACCGCCTCAAGAGCCTGCTGGCCGAGCACATGAGCGACGAGCGCATGCTGCTGACCTGGTTCGGCCAGTTCATGACCGAGCCGCGCTACCCGGAACTGGTCGCCGGCCCGGAAGAGCTGCTGGAAGAAGACGTGGTCGGCAGCCTGGAAGATGGCGGCGTGTTGATCCGCAACCCAAGCGCGCGCATGGCCTGGTCCGAAGTCGACGACGACCTGCTGCTGTTCGCCAGCGGTCAGAGCCGTTACCTGCCGGGCAAGCTGCGCGAACTGCTGAAAATGATCTGCGCAGCCGACGCTCTGCACATCGACAACCTGAGCGAATGGCTGGCGGACGACGATGCCCGCGACCTGCTGTGCGAGCTGGTCAAGCAGGGAAGCCTGGGGTTTGCCGATGAATAAGATTCACGTCAATGTCGCGAACTGGCATAAGGATATCGCCGAGATTCGGCGCATTCGTGAAGCAGTATTTATCGCCGAACAATCGGTCCCACCCGAACTGGAATGGGACGCAGACGACGCGGACGCCGTGCATTTCCTCGCGTTCGAGGGCGACTTTCCGATTGGTACCGCGCGCCTGCTGCCCAGCGGCGAGATCGGCCGCGTGTCGGTCCTCAAGGACTGGCGCGGGCTTAAAGTCGGCGACAAGCTGATGGAAGCCGTGATTGGCGAAGCCGAGAAGCGCGGCCAGAACAAACAGTTCCTCAGTGCGCAGGTTTATGCGGCGCCGTTCTATGAGCGACTGGGCTTCAAGATCGTCAGCGAGGAATTCCTCGAAGTCGGGATTCCGCACGTCGATATGGTGCGCGAGGGCTGATCCGAGACCGCGTCGTTGCTATCGGGGGCAAGCCCCCTCCCACATTTTGACCGAGACATCCCTTGGAATGCCGTCAAGTGTGGGAGGGGGCTTGCCCCCGATAGCATTACCAGCAGCACCCCAAAACACCCTGCCATCCACCGATGCCAGGGTGTTTTGCCGTCTACGATTCAACTTGCGACCCGCCAGGCCGACAAACTGGCACTATCAAGCCTTATGACTCGCAGAGATAACGGACATGTCCCTACGCACCCTGCTCACCGCCCTCCTCCTGACCGCCAGCTTCACAGCGGCGGCCGACACCGAAGTCGTCAATTTGAGCCACCGTACCAGCGCCGACCTGCTGCCCGTGGCGCAGAACTTCCTCGGCAAGGACGGCACCGTCAGCGCCTACGGCAATCAACTGATCGTCAATGCCGACCCTGTCAGGATCCAGGACCTGCGCACCCTGCTCTCGCAACTGGACATACCGGCCAAGCGCCTGCTGATCACCGTCGACACCAACGAAAACAACCAGCAAAGCAGCGGCGACAGCCAGACCCGCATCATCAGCTACGGCACCGCCAGCCGCGACGGCGGCATCCAGCAGATCCAGGCCAGTGAAGGCGTGCCCGCACTGATCCAGGTAGGCCAGAGCGTGCCACTGACCACCACCCAGCCCGATGCCTACGGACGCCCGCAGAACCAGACCCAATACCGCAACGTCACCCAGGGGTTCTACGTCACCGCCAGCGTGACCGGCGACACCGTACACCTGGCGATCAGTACCAACCGTGACCGCATGAGCCAGGAGCGTCCCGATGTAGTGAACGTGCAAAGCACCGACACAACCGTCAGCGGCCGCCTGGGCGAGTGGATTCCGCTGGCCGGCATCAATCGCGAAACCCAGGCCGACAAATCCTCTACGACCCGCACTTACGCTACCCAGGGCCGCGACGACCTGACTTTACGGGTTAAAGTCGACACCTTGAACTGAAGCACCGATAACTGACTGATGAGTCGTATAAGACTAAAGATGTAGTGCCTGAAAAAAAGCACTACAAAACATTTGACGATCCAAAAAAGCATGGGCATGATGGCCTCGCTCCCGCTAATCAGAGGCCCTGGCAAGGGCCTTCGGATCGTCGCTCTAAGCTACCCAACTGAGCCGATTCGTGTCTGTACCGCCCACAAGGTGTGTTTGACGAGGTTGCGACTGGAACGAAGTTGTCCCGAGGGACGGAAGCTAACCAGGTAACCCGGCTACACACTGATGAATCGCCCCAAGGCCCACGACGCCCGAAGACCGTTCGCAGTTTGCCCCTACCTGCCCCACTCCCCCCTCGTCATTCGTTCATCCCGTCGCTTCCCCGCCAGACTTGACTTGAACACCTGTGCTTCTGGTCAGCGAGCAGCCAAGCCCACGCACTGTATACGTGGCTGGCAAACGGAATTTTCCACCCAGACCTATGCGACGAGGTTTATCTCCATGGCACTGACACGCGAACAGCAAATTGCAGCCCTTGAAAAAGACTGGGCTGAAAACCCACGCTGGAAAGGCGTGACCCGCGCTTATTCCGCTGCTGACGTCGTCCGCCTGCGTGGCTCGGTTCAACCTGAGCACACTTTTGCAAAACTCGGCGCCGAGAAGCTGTGGAACCTGGTCACCCAGGGCGCCAAGCCATCCTTCCGTCCCGACAAAGATTTCGTCAACTGCATGGGCGCCCTGACCGGTGGCCAGGCAGTCCAACAGGTAAAAGCCGGTATCCAGGCGATCTACCTGTCCGGCTGGCAAGTGGCAGCGGACAACAACTCCGCTGAATCCATGTACCCCGACCAATCGCTGTACCCGGTGGACTCCGTACCGACCGTGGTCAAGCGCATCAACAACTCGTTCCGTCGCGCCGACCAGATCCAGTGGAAAGCCGGTAAAGGCCCAGGCGACGAAGGCTACATCGACTACTTCGCGCCGATCGTGGCTGACGCCGAAGCCGGTTTCGGCGGCGTGCTGAACGCCTACGAGCTGATGAAGAGCATGATCGAAGCAGGCGCCGCCGGCGTTCACTTCGAAGACCAACTGGCCTCGGTGAAGAAATGCGGCCACATGGGCGGCAAGGTACTGGTACCGACCCAGGAAGCTGTACAAAAGCTGACCGCTGCCCGTCTGGCGGCTGACGTTGCCGGCACATCGACCATCATCCTGGCCCGTACCGACGCCAACGCTGCCGACTTGCTGACTTCGGACTGCGACCCGTATGACCAACCGTTCGTCACTGGCGAACGTACCCAGGAAGGCTTCTACAAAGTGCGCGCCGGTCTCGACCAGGCCATCGCTCGCGGCCTGGCTTATGCGCCTTACGCCGACCTGATCTGGTGCGAAACCGCCAAGCCGGACCTGGCAGAAGCCCGTCGTTTCGCCGAAGCGATCAAAAAGGAATACCCGGACCAACTGCTGTCCTACAACTGCTCGCCTTCCTTCAACTGGAAGAAAAACCTGGACGACGCGACCATCGCCAAGTTCCAGCGCGAACTGTCCGCCATGGGCTACAAGCACCAGTTCATCACCCTGGCCGGCATTCACAACATGTGGCACAGCATGTTCAACCTGGCGCACGACTACGCCCGCAACGACATGACCGCCTACGTGAAACTGCAGGAGCAGGAATTCGCTGACGCCGCCAAGGGTTACACCTTCGTGGCTCACCAGCAGGAAGTGGGCACCGGCTACTTCGACGACATGACCACCGTGATCCAGGGCGGCACCTCGTCCGTGACCGCGCTGACCGGTTCGACCGAAGAAGAACAGTTCCACTGAGTGACTGAGCAAACGGCCATTGCGGCCCCGGTAAACAGCTAACCGCAATGCCGCACGACCTGACGCCCCGACTGGTTCGGGGCGTTTTTTTGCCCAAAGAAAATCCCCACCTGACACCACAAAGCTCAAAAATGTGGGAGGGGGCTTGCCCCCGATTACGGTGTGCCAGTCAATACCTCTGCTGCTGATCCACCGCCATCGGGGGCAAGCCCCCTCCCACATCAAGGAATGGGCCAACCAGAAGAATTTGTGTGAAACATTGATCCAAAGCGGTATTTGGTTCAGATAAATCAGTTAAAAGATGCGCTCCGGCAACTAGCGGTAATCAAGCAAGTAACGACAACTTCCTGCACCACACCGCAACCACCCGCTTAACGCCCACCCAAATAACATTCATTATCATTTGGACCATGAAAGCGTCGTTACAGGTTAAACAAAACATATTTGATAAAAAGCCGGCTAATGCCCGTAACTCAAGGGCTGCAGCCCTACGGAGGCGTACTATGTGCTTATTCCACCGAATAATTTCGCTATATGAATTTTACTTGCCCGGTGTTTAGCCATAAAATCACCGCGATTGATTGCGCTGCGACATATCGTCACTGCATTGTTACTTTTTCGAGCTCAGAGACCTTTGCTCTCTGCTAAGGATTACCAGCATGACCGAAGCGACAGGACTCATGGCCCACAACTGGGGCTTTGCCATTTTCCTCCTCGGTGTTGTCGGCCTCTGTGCCTTCATGCTCGGCGTCTCCAGCCTACTCGGGTCAAAAGCCTGGGGCCGCAGCAAAAACGAACCGTTCGAGTCCGGCATGCTGCCCACAGGTGGCGCCCGCTTGCGGCTCTCAGCCAAATTCTATCTGGTCGCGATGCTCTTCGTGATCTTCGATATCGAAGCCCTCTTTCTCTTTGCCTGGTCTGTGTCCGTCCGCGAAAGCGGCTGGACCGGATTCGTCGAAGCCCTCGTTTTCATAGCAATTCTGTTGGCAGGCCTTGTCTACCTATTTCGAGTGGGCGCCCTTGATTGGGCTCCGGAAGCTCGTCGCAAGCGGCAAGCGAAGCTGAAACAATGAGGCTTTGGCGATGCAATACAATCTCACCAGGATCGACCCGGATGCTCCTAACGAGCAGTACCCCATCGGCGAACGGGAAACCGTTTCCGATCCGTTAGAAGACCAAGTCCACAAAAACATCTACATGGGCAAGCTGGAAGACGTGCTGAGCGGCGCGGTCAACTGGGGGCGTAAAAACTCCCTGTGGCCGTACAACTTCGGTCTGTCCTGCTGCTACGTGGAAATGACCACCGCCTTCACGGCGCCCCACGACATCGCGCGCTTCGGCGCCGAAGTGATCCGGGCCTCGCCGCGTCAGGCGGATTTCATGGTTATCGCCGGTACCTGCTTTATCAAGATGGCGCCGATCATTCAGCGTCTCTACGAGCAAATGCTCGAGCCGAAGTGGGTTATCTCCATGGGTTCGTGCGCCAACTCCGGTGGCATGTACGACATCTACTCCGTTGTTCAGGGGGTGGACAAGTTCCTGCCCGTGGACGTCTACGTGCCTGGCTGCCCGCCCCGCCCCGAAGCATTTCTGCAAGGCTTGATGCTGTTGCAGGAATCGATTGGCAAGGAGCGTCGCCCACTTTCCTGGGTTGTCGGAGATCAAGGCGTTTACCGCGCCGAGATGCCGTCACAAAAGGAACAGCGCCGCGAACAGCGTATTCAGGTCACCAACCTGCGCAGCCCCGACGAAGTCTGATCCAGAGCCGCTTCTTTTATAGAACGAAAACCTGGCTTCATTCTTTACGTTGACCGAAAGCGATAAAAAACCATGACTACAGGCAGTGCTCTGTACATCCCGCCTTATAAGGCAGACGACCAGGATGTGGTCGTCGAACTCAATAACCGTTTTGGCCCTGACGCCTTCACCGCCCAGGCCACACGTACCGGCATGCCGGTGCTGTGGGTGGCGCGCGCCAAGCTCGTCGAAGTCCTGACCTTCCTGCGCAACCTGCCCAAGCCGTACGTCATGCTCTATGACCTGCATGGCGTGGACGAGCGTCTGCGCACCAAGCGCCAGGGGCTGCCGAGCGGCGTCGACTTCACCGTGTTCTATCACCTGCTGTCGATCGAACGTAACAGCGACGTAATGATCAAGGTCGCCCTCTCCGAAAGCGACCTGAGCGTGCCGACCGTCACCGGCATCTGGCCCAACGCCAGCTGGTACGAGCGTGAAGTCTGGGACATGTTCGGTATCGACTTCCCGGGCCACCCGCACCTGTCGCGCATCATGATGCCGCCGACCTGGGAAGGTCACCCGCTGCGCAAGGACTACCCTGCCCGCGCCACCGAATTCGACCCGTTCAGCCTGACCCTGGCCAAACAGCAACTGGAAGAAGAAGCCGCACGCTTCCGTCCGGAAGACTGGGGCATGAAGCGTTCCGGCACCAACGAGGACTACATGTTCCTCAACCTGGGCCCGAACCACCCTTCGGCACACGGTGCCTTCCGTATCATCCTGCAGTTGGACGGCGAAGAAATCGTCGACTGCGTGCCGGACATCGGCTACCACCACCGTGGTGCCGAGAAGATGGCCGAGCGCCAGTCCTGGCACAGCTTCATCCCGTACACCGACCGTATCGACTACCTCGGCGGCGTGATGAACAACCTGCCTTACGTGCTCTCGGTCGAGAAGCTGGCCGGCATCAAGGTGCCCGACCGCGTCGACACCATCCGCGTCATGATGGCCGAGTTCTTCCGGATCACCAGCCACCTGCTGTTCCTGGGGACCTACATCCAGGACGTCGGCGCCATGACTCCGGTGTTCTTCACCTTCACCGACCGTCAGCGCGCCTACAAAGTCATCGAAGCCATCACCGGTTTCCGCCTGCACCCGGCCTGGTACCGCATCGGCGGTGTGGCCCACGACCTGCCGCGCGGCTGGGAAAAGCTGGTCAAGGAATTCGTCGACTGGCTGCCCAAGCGTCTCGACGAATACACCAAGGCCGCCCTGGACAACAGCATCCTCAAGGGTCGGACCATCGGCGTCGCCGCCTACAACACCAAAGAGGCCCTGGAATGGGGCGTCACCGGTGCCGGCCTGCGTTCCACCGGTTGCGATTTCGACCTACGCAAGGCCCGTCCGTACTCCGGCTACGAGAACTTCGAATTCGAAGTACCGCTGGCTGCGAACGGCGATGCCTATGACCGCTGCATGGTCCGCGTCGAAGAGATGCGCCAGAGCATCAAGATCATCGACCAGTGCCTGCGCAACATGCCGGCCGGCCCGTACAAGGCGGATCACCCGCTGACCACGCCGCCGCCGAAAGAGCGCACGCTGCAGCACATCGAAACCCTGATCACGCACTTCCTGCAAGTTTCGTGGGGCCCGGTGATGCCGGCCAACGAATCCTTCCAGATGATCGAAGCGACCAAGGGTATCAACAGTTATTACCTGACGAGCGATGGCGGCACCATGAGCTACCGCACCCGGATTCGTACTCCAAGCTTCCCGCACTTGCAGCAGATCCCTTCGGTGATCAAAGGCGAGATGGTCGCGGACTTGATTGCGTACCTGGGTAGTATCGATTTCGTTATGGCCGACGTGGACCGCTAAGCATGAATAACACGCTTATCCAGACAGACCGTTTCACCTTGAGTGAAACCGAGCGCTCGGCCATCGAGCACGAGCTGCATCACTACGAAGACCCGCGCGCGGCGTCGATCGAAGCCTTGAAGATCGTCCAGAAGGAACGTGGCTGGGTGCCGGACGGCGCTCTCTACGCCATCGGCGAGATCCTCGGCATCCCCGCCAGCGACGTTGAAGGCGTGGCCACGTTCTACAGCCAGATCTTCCGCCAGCCGGTGGGCCGCCACATCATTCGCGTATGCGACAGCATGGTCTGCTACATCGGTGGTCACGAGTCGGTGGTCAGCGAGATCCAGAACAAGCTTGGCATCGGCCTCGGCCAGACCACCCCGGACGGCCGCTTCACGCTGCTGCCGGTGTGCTGCCTGGGCAACTGCGACAAGGCGCCGGCGTTGATGATCGACGACGACACATTCGGTGACGTGCAGCCTGCTGGCGTGACCCAATTGCTCGAGGGCTACCCATGACCCTGACTTCCTTCGGCCCGGCCAACCGCATCAAGCGGTCGCCCGAGACTCACCCGCTGACCTGGCGCCTGCGTGACGATGCCGAGCCGGTATGGCTCGAGGAGTACCAGGCCAAGAACGGTTACGCCGCTGCGCGCAAAGCCTTCGCCGACATGGCCCAGGACGATATCGTCCAGACCGTGAAGGACGCCGGCCTCAAGGGCCGCGGCGGCGCAGGCTTCCCCACTGGCGTGAAGTGGGGCCTGATGCCCAAAGACGAATCCATCAACATCCGCTACCTGCTGTGCAACGCGGATGAAATGGAGCCAAACACCTGGAAAGACCGCATGCTGATGGAGCAACTGCCCCATCTGCTGATCGAAGGCATGCTGATCAGCGCCCGCGCGCTGAAAACCTACCGCGGCTACATCTTCCTGCGTGGCGAATACACCACCGCCGCCAAGCACCTCAACCGTGCCGTGCAAGAAGCCAAGGCTGCGGGCCTGCTGGGCAAGAACATCCTCGGTTCGGGTTTCGACTTCGAACTGTTCGTACACACCGGCGCCGGGCGTTATATCTGCGGTGAAGAAACCGCACTGATCAACTCCCTCGAAGGCCGCCGCGCCAACCCGCGCTCCAAGCCGCCCTTCCCTGCCGCCGTCGGCGTGTGGGGCAAGCCGACCTGCGTGAACAACGTCGAAACCCTGTGCAACGTGCCGGCGATCATTGCCGACGGCGTGGACTGGTACAAATCGTTGGCCCGCGAAGGCAGTGAAGACATGGGCACCAAGCTCATGGGCTTCTCCGGCAAGGTCAAGAACCCTGGCTTGTGGGAACTGCCGTTTGGCGTGACCGCGCGCGAACTGTTCGAGGACTACGCCGGCGGCATGCGCGACGGCTACACCCTCAAGGCCTGGCAGCCAGGCGGCGCCGGTACCGGCTTCCTGCTCCCCGAGCACCTCGACGCACAGATGTATGCCGGCGGCATCGGCAAGGTGGGCACCCGGATGGGTACTGGCCTGGCGATGGCGGTGGACAACACCGTGAACATGGTCTCGCTGCTGCGCAACATGGAGCAGTTCTTTGCCCGTGAATCCTGCGGTTTCTGCACCCCGTGCCGCGACGGTCTGCCGTGGAGCGTCAAGCTGCTGATGGCGCTGGAAAAAGGCGAAGGCCGCGAGGGTGACATCGAAACCCTGCTGGGGCTGGTCGGTTTCCTCGGCCCAGGCAAGACCTTCTGTGCTCACGCACCGGGCGCCGTGGAGCCATTGGGCAGCGCAATCAAATATTTCCGCTCGGAGTTCGAAGCCGGCATCGCGCCTACCAGCGCCGCCGTCCCGCCTCTGGCGAGGCCGATCGTAGTCGGCGCGTAACGCTTAAACAGGCGAAGGGTCCGTGCCCTTCGCCTCGTCATGTGCTGACGCCGTCAAGGCTGTGTTGATGCACATGAATAACAAGATTCCATTAGCCACGCCCGCTGACAACGGGCCAACGAAGATCTTTGAACCATGGCCACTATCCACGTAGACGGCAAAGCGCTCGAAGTCGACGGGGCAGACAACCTGTTACAGGCGTGTCTGTCACTAGGCCTCGACATCCCTTATTTCTGCTGGCACCCCGCTCTTGGTAGCGTCGGTGCCTGTCGCCAGTGTGCGGTCAAGCAGTACACCGACGAGAACGACACCCGTGGTCGCATCGTCATGTCCTGCATGACCCCAGCCACCGACAACACCTGGATCTCCATCGACGATGAAGAATCCAAGGCGTTCCGCGCCAGTGTCGTCGAATGGCTGATGACCAACCACCCTCACGACTGCCCGGTCTGTGAGGAAGGCGGCCACTGCCACCTGCAAGACATGACGGTGATGACCGGCCACAACGAGCGCCGCTATCGCTTCACCAAGCGCACCCACCAGAACCAGGAACTGGGCCCGTTCATTTCCCACGAAATGAACCGCTGCATCGCCTGCTACCGCTGCGTGCGCTTCTATAAAGACTACGCGGGCGGCACCGACCTCGGCGTCTTCGGCGCCCACGACAACGTGTACTTCGGTCGCGTTGAAGACGGCGTACTGGAAAGCGAATTCTCCGGCAACCTCACCGAGGTCTGCCCGACCGGTGTGTTCACCGACAAGACGCACTCCGAGCGCTACAACCGCAAGTGGGACATGCAATTCGCCCCGAGCATCTGCCATGGCTGCTCCAGCGGTTGCAACATCTCCCCGGGCGAGCGCTACGGCGAACTGCGTCGCATCGAAAACCGTTTCAACGGTTCGGTCAACCAGTACTTCCTGTGCGACCGTGGCCGTTTCGGCTATGGCTACGTCAACCGCGAAGACCGCCCACGCCAGCCACTGCTGGCCAGCGGCGCGAAGCTGAACACCGACGAAGCCCTGGATAAAGCCGCCGACCTGCTGCGCGGTCGCAACATCGTCGGCATCGGTTCGCCGCGTGCCAGCCTCGAAAGCAACTACGCGTTGCGCGAACTGGTCGGCGCCGAGCACTTCTACTGCGGTATCGAAGCCGCTGAACTGGAGCGCATCCGCCTGGTCCTGCAAGTGCTGAACGACAGCCCGCTGCCAGTGCCGAACATGCGCGACATCGAAGACCACGATGCGATCTTCGTGCTCGGTGAAGACCTCACCCAGACCGCCGCACGTATGGCCCTGTCGCTGCGCCAGTCGGTCAAAGGCAAGGCCGAAGCCATGGCCGACGCCATGCGCGTACAGCCTTGGCTCGACGCCGCGGTGAAAAACATCGGCCAGCACGCGCTGAACCCGCTGTTTATCGCCAGCCTGGCCGAAACCAAGCTCGACGACATCGCCGAAGAATGCGTACACGCAGCGCCAGATGACCTGGCCCGCCTCGGTTTCGCCGTGGCCCACGCCCTTGACGCCAGCGCGCCGGCCGTCGAAGGCCTGGACGCGGAAGCAATGGCACTTGCCCAACGCATCGCCGACGCCCTGCTGGCGGCCAAGCGCCCACTGATCATCGCCGGCACCTCGCTGGGTTCCAAGGCGCTGATCGAAGCGGCGGCCAACATCGCCAAGGCCTTGAAGCTGCGCGAGAAGAACGGTTCCATCAGCCTGATCGTGCCGGAAGCCAACAGCCTCGGCCTGGCCATGCTCGGTGGCGAGTCCGTCGACAGCGCCCTGCAAGCCGTGATCGACGGCAAAGCCGACGCCCTGGTAGTGCTGGAAAACGATCTGTACACCCGCACGGACTCGGCCAAGGTCGACGCCGCGCTGAACGCCGCCAAAGTCCTGATCGTCGCCGACCACCAGAAGACCGCCACCAGCGAGCGTGCCGACCTGGTATTGCCGGCCGCGACCTTCGCCGAAGGCGACGGTACCCTGGTCAGCCAGGAAGGCCGCGCCCAGCGCTTCTTCCAGGTGTTCGATCCGAAGTACATGGATGCCAGCATCCTGGTTCACGAAGGCTGGCGCTGGCTGCATGCCCTGCGCTCGACTCTGCTCAATCAGCCGATCGACTGGACCCAACTCGACCACGTCACTGCAGCCGTCGCGGCGAGCGCCCCGCAACTGGCGCGTATCGTCGACGCTGCACCGTCCGCCGCGTTCCGCATCAAGGGCATGAAACTCGCCCGTGAACCGCTGCGCTACTCCGGTCGTACCGCCATGCGGGCCGACATCAGCGTGCATGAACCGCGTACTCCGCAAGACAACGACACCGCGTTCGCCTTCTCCATGGAAGGTTACTCGGGTTCGGTCGAGCCGCGTCAGCAGGTGCCGTTTGCCTGGTCGCCGGGCTGGAACTCGCCGCAGGCCTGGAACAAGTTCCAGGACGAAGTCGGTGGTCACATCCGCGCTGGCGACCCGGGCACCCGCCTGATCGAACCCCAGGGCGATGCGTTGAACTGGTTCGCCGCCGTACCGCGTCCGTTCAACCCGGCCCAGGGCACCTGGCAGGTTGTGCCGTTCTTCCACCTGTTCGGCAGCGACGAGACCTCGTCCAAAGCCGCACCGGTTCAAGAACGCATCCCGGCTGCCTACGTGTCCCTGGCCAAGTCCGAAGCCGACCGTCTCGGCGTCAACGATGGTGCCCTGCTCAGTCTGAACGTCGCGGGCAAGACCCTGCGTCTGCCGCTGCGCATCAACGACGAGTTGGGTGCCGGCCTGGTTGCACTGCCAAAAGGCATCGCCGGTATTCCACCGTCGATCTTTGGCCAAACCGTTGACGGTCTGCAGGAGGCAGCGCAATGACCTGGTTCACCCCTGAAGTCATCGATGTGATCATTGCGGTCGTCAAGGCCATCGTGATCCTGTTGGCCGTGGTCGTGGCGGGCGCCCTGCTCAGCTTCGTCGAACGTCGCCTGCTGGGCTGGTGGCAGGACCGTTACGGTCCGAACCGCGTTGGCCCGTTCGGCATGTTCCAGATCGCTGCCGACATGCTGAAAATGTTCTTCAAGGAAGACTGGACCCCGCCGTTTGCCGACAAGGTGATCTTCACCCTGGCACCGGTCGTGGCCATGAGCGCCTTGCTGATCGCCTTCTCGATCATCCCGATCACCCCGACCTGGGGCGTGGCGGACCTGAACATCGGCTTGCTGTTCTTCTTCGCCATGGCCGGCTTGTCGGTCTACGCGGTGCTGTTCGCCGGCTGGGCCAGTAACAACAAGTTCGCCCTGCTGGGCAGCTTGCGGGCCTCGGCCCAGACCGTGTCCTACGAAGTGTTCATGGGCCTCGCGCTGATGGGCATCGTGGTGCAGGTCGGCTCGTTCAACATGCGCGACATCGTCGAGTACCAGGCGCAGAACCTGTGGTTCATCATTCCGCAGTTCTTTGGCTTCTGTACGTTCTTCATCGCTGGCGTCGCCGTGACTCACCGTCACCCGTTCGACCAACCGGAAGCGGAACAGGAACTGGCCGACGGTTACCACATTGAATATGCCGGCATGAAATGGGGCATGTTCTTCGTCGGTGAGTACATCGGCATCATCTTGATCTCGGCCCTGCTGGTCACGCTGTTCTTCGGCGGCTGGCACGGTCCGTTCGGCATCCTGCCGCAGCTGGCGATCTTCTGGTTCTTACTGAAGACCGCGTTCTTCATCATGCTGTTTATCCTGCTGCGCGCTTCCATTCCGCGTCCACGGTATGACCAGGTGATGGATTTCAGCTGGCGCTTCTGCCTGCCGCTGACCCTGATCAATTTGCTGGTGACGGCTGCCGTTGTGTTGTTGAACACGCCCGCGGGCGCGGTTCAGTGAGGATTTGACCCATGTTCAAATATATTGGCGACATCGTTAAGGGTACCGGTACCCAGTTGCGAAGCCTGGTGATGGTGTTCGGTCACGGCTTTCGCAAACGCGACACCCTGCAATACCCGGAAGAAGCGGTGTACCTGCCGCCGCGCTATCGCGGCCGCATCGTACTGACCC
The DNA here is from genome assembly GCF_014889455.1 of Pseudomonas sp. K8. Classification (NCBI taxonomy): domain Bacteria; kingdom Pseudomonadati; phylum Pseudomonadota; class Gammaproteobacteria; order Pseudomonadales; family Pseudomonadaceae; genus Pseudomonas; species Pseudomonas sp. K8. The sequence continues at coordinate 15,880 of NZ_VJWO01000014.1, read as the reverse complement.
GCGACCCCGATGGCGAAGAGCGTTGCGTAGCCTGCAACCTGTGCGCCGTGGCGTGCCCGGTGGGTTGCATCTCCCTGCAGAAAGCTGAAACCGAAGACGGTCGCTGGTACCCGGACTTCTTCCGCATCAACTTCTCGCGCTGCATTTTTTGCGGCCTCTGCGAGGAAGCTTGCCCGACCACCGCGATCCAGCTCACACCGGATTTCGAGATGGCCGAGTTCAAACGTCAGGACCTGGTGTACGAGAAAGAAGATCTGCTGATCTCTGGTCCCGGTAAAAACCCTGATTACAACTTCTATCGTGTTGCAGGTATGGCCGTTGCCGGTAAGCCGAAAGGCGCCGCACAAAACGAAGCCGAGCCGATCAACGTGAAGAGCTTGCTGCCTTAAGGAAGAAAGATGGAATTCGCTTTCTATTTCGCATCGGGTATTGCAGTGGTGTCCACGCTTCGCGTGGTCACCAACACCAACCCCGTGCACGCCCTGCTCTACCTGATCATTTCGCTGATCGCCGTGGCCATGACCTTTTTCAGCCTCGGCGCACCGTTCGCCGGTGTACTGGAAGTGATCGCCTACGCTGGCGCCATCATGGTGCTGTTCGTATTTGTGGTGATGATGCTCAACCTCGGGCCGGCCTCGGTCGCCCAGGAACGCGTCTGGCTCAAGCCGGGCATCTGGCTCGGCCCGGTGGTCCTCGCCGCGCTGCTGCTGGCTGAACTGCTGTATGTCCTGTTCGCTCACCAGAGCGGCCAGGCCATCGGCCACACCACCGTTGGCGCGAAGGCCGTGGGCGTCAGCCTGTTCGGCCCGTATCTGCTGGTGGTCGAACTGGCTTCGATGCTGCTGCTCGCCGCAGTCATCACCGCCTTCCACTTGGGCCGTAACGAAGCCAAGGAGCAATGATGATGCCTGCTATCCCTTTGGAGCATGGTCTGGCGGTCGCCGGCATCCTGTTCTGCCTTGGCCTGGTCGGCCTGATGGTTCGCCGTAACATTTTGTTCGTGTTGATGAGCCTGGAAGTCATGATGAACGCTGCGGCACTGGCGTTCATCGTGGCAGGTAGCCGTTGGGGCCAGCCGGATGGACAAGTCATGTTCATCCTGGTGATCAGCCTGGCAGCCGCCGAGGCCAGTATTGGCCTGGCGATCCTGCTGCAACTGTATCGTCGCTTCCACACGCTTGATATCGACGCTGCCAGTGAGATGCGCGGATGAACATGATCTTTCTGACTTTCGTATTTCCCCTGATCGGTTTCCTGCTGCTGTCGTTCTCTCGCGGACGCTGGTCGGAAAACCTCTCGGCCCTGGTCGGCGTGGGCTCCATCGGCCTGTCGGCGATTGTCGCCGCCTACGTCATCTGGCAATTCAACGTCGCGCCGCCGGAAGGCGGCCACTACACCCTGGTGTTGTGGCAGTGGATGTCGGTGGAGGGCTTCAAGCCCAACTTCGCCCTCTACGTCGACGGCCTGTCGATCACCATGCTCGGCGTGGTGGTGGGTGTAGGTTTCCTGATCCACCTGTTCGCGTCCTGGTACATGCGCGGTGAAGCCGGTTACTCGCGCTTCTTCGCGTACACCAACCTGTTTATCGCCAGCATGCTGTTCCTGGTGCTGGGCGATAACCTGTTGTTCCTGTACTTCGGCTGGGAAGGCGTGGGCCTGTGCTCGTACCTGTTGATCGGTTTCTACTACAGCAACCGCAACAACGGTAACGCGGCACTCAAAGCCTTTATCGTGACCCGGATCGGCGACGTGTTCATGGCCATCGGCCTGTTCATCCTGTTCCAACAGGTGGGCACGCTGAACATCCAGGAACTGCTGGTGCTGGCACCGCAGAAATTCCAGGTCGGCGACTTCTGGATCACCCTGGCGACCCTGATGCTGCTGGGCGGCGCTGTCGGTAAATCCGCGCAACTGCCGCTGCAAACCTGGCTGGCGGATGCAATGGCCGGCCCGACGCCTGTTTCGGCACTGATCCACGCCGCAACGATGGTGACCGCGGGTGTCTACTTGATCGCCCGTACCCACGGCCTGTTCACCCTGGCGCCGGACGTCCTGCACCTGGTGGGCGTGGTCGGCGGCGTGACCCTGGTACTGGCCGGCTTCGCCGCGCTGGTGCAGACCGACATCAAGCGTATCCTCGCCTACTCGACCATGAGCCAGATCGGCTACATGTTCCTGGCCCTGGGCGTCGGCGCCTGGGACGCGGCGATCTTCCACCTGATGACCCACGCGTTCTTCAAGGCCCTGCTGTTCCTCGCCTCCGGTGCGGTGATCGTCGCCTGCCACCACGAGCAGAACATCTTCAAGATGGGCGGCCTGTGGAAGAAACTGCCACTGGCCTACGCCAGCTTCATCGTCGGCGGTGCCGCACTCGCAGCCCTGCCATTGGTGACCGCCGGTTTCTACTCGAAAGACGAAATCCTCTGGGAAGCCTTTGCCAGCGGTAACCAGAACCTGCTCTACGCAGGCCTGGTGGGTGCGTTCATGACCTCGCTGTACACCTTCCGCCTGATCTTCATCACCTTCCACGGTGAAGCCAAGACCGAAGCACACGCAGGCCACGGCATCTCCCATTGGCTGCCACTGTCGGTGCTGATCATCCTGTCGACCTTCATCGGCGCCATGATCACCCCGCCACTGGCCGGCGTACTGCCGGAAAGCGTCGGCCATGCCGGCGGCGAAGCCCAGCACAGCCTGGAAATCGCCTCGGGCGCCATTGCCATCGCGGGTATCCTGCTGGCGGCCCTGCTGTTCCTCGGCAAGCGTCGCTTCGTCACTGCCGTCGCCAACAGTGGCATCGGCCGTTTCCTTTCGGCCTGGTGGTTCGCCGCCTGGGGCTTCGACTGGATCTACGACAAACTGTTCGTCAAGCCTTACCTTGCGATCAGCCACGTACTGCGCAAAGACCCGCTCGACCAGACCATCGGTTTGATCCCGCGTGCCGCCAAGGCTAGCCACACCGCCCTGAGCCGCAGCGAGACTGGCCAATTACGTTGGTATGCAGCTTCCATGGCGGCCGGTGCCGTTCTGGTGATCGGCGCCATCGTTGTGGTAGCGGTCTGACCATGTCTAAGTACATTGCGAACTTTGCGAACTTGCGAAAGGAAACGAGCCCGTCATGATTCTGCCCTGGCTAATCCTGATCCCCTTTATCGGCGGCCTGCTCTGCTGGATGGGTGAACGCTTCGGCGCCACCCTCCCCCGCTGGATTGCGTTGCTGACCATGTCCCTGGAACTCGCGCTCGGCCTCTGGCTGTGGGCCCATGGCGACTATTCATTTGCTCCGGCGCCTGGCGCCGATCCGACCTGGGCGCTTGAGTTCAAGCACGTCTGGATCCAGCGCTTCGGCATCAACGTACACCTGGCCCTCGACGGCCTGTCGTTGCTGATGATCCTGCTGACCGGCCTGCTGGGTGTCCTCTCGGTACTCTGCTCCTGGAAAGAGATCCAGCGTCACGTGGGCTTCTTCCACCTGAACCTGATGTGGATCCTGGGCGGCGTGGTCGGCGTGTTCCTCGCCCTCGACCTGTTCATGTTCTTCTTCTTCTGGGAAATGATGCTGGTGCCGATGTACTTCCTCATCGCGCTCTGGGGTCATAGTTCTTCGGACGGCAAGAAAACCCGGATCTACGCGGCGACCAAGTTCTTCATCTTCACCCAGGCTTCCGGCCTGATCATGTTGGTGGCGATCCTGGGTCTGGTCTTGGTCAACTTCAACAGCACGGGCGTGATTACCTTCAACTACGCCGATCTGTTGAAAACCAAGATGTCCCTGACCACCGAGTACATCCTGATGCTGGGCTTCTTCATCGCCTTCGCGGTGAAGCTGCCGGTGGTGCCGTTCCACTCCTGGCTGCCGGATGCCCACGCCCAGGCGCCGACCGCCGGTTCCGTGGACTTGGCCGGTATCCTGCTGAAGACGGCGGCCTACGGCCTGCTGCGTTTCGCCCTGCCGCTGTTCCCGAATGCCTCGGCCGAGTTCGCGCCGATCGCCATGACCCTGGGTCTGATCGGGATCTTCTACGGTGCGTTCCTGGCCTTCGCGCAAACCGACATCAAGCGTCTGGTTGCCTTCTCGTCCGTTTCCCACATGGGTTTCGTACTGATCGGTATCTACTCCGGCAGCCAGGTGGCGTTGCAAGGCGCCGTGATCCAGATGTTGGCGCACGGTGTTTCAGCCGCCGCACTGTTTATCCTCAGTGGTCAGTTGTACGAGCGCCTGCACACCCGTGACATGCGTGAGATGGGTGGCGTGTGGTCGCGCATCGCCTACCTGCCGGCGATCAGCCTGTTCTTTGCCGCCGCGTCCCTGGGCTTGCCGGGCACCGGCAACTTCATCGGCGAGTTCCTGATCCTGATGGGGACCTTCGTGCAGACACCGTGGATCAGCGCCATCGCTACTTCCGGCCTGGTATTCGGTTCGGTCTACTCGCTGATCATGATCCACCGTGCGTACTTCGGTCCGGCCAAGTCCGACACCGTCCTGCGCGGGATGGATGCTCGCGAACTGATCATGGTGCTCGGTATGGCGGTCCTGCTGATCTACATCGGCGTGTACCCGCAACCGTTCCTGGACACTTCTGCCGCAACGATGCATGGCGTGCAGCAGTGGTTCGGCACCGCCTTCTCTCAACTCGCTTCGGCCCGGTAAGAGCGCTATGGAATTCACGATCCAACACTTTATCGCGCTTGCGCCGCTGCTGATCACCAGCCTCACCATTGTGGTGGTGATGCTGTCGATCGCCTGGCGTCGCAATCATGCGCAAACCTTCCTGCTGTCCTGTGCGGGTTTGAACCTGGCCTTGCTGTCGATCATCCCGGCACTCAAGGTCGCGCCCCTGGCGGTGACTCCGCTGATGATGATCGATGACTTCGCGCTGCTGTATATCGCGTTGATCCTCGTCGCCACCCTGGCCTGCGTCACCCTCGCCCACGCCTACCTCGGCGAAGGCGGCACCGGCTACCCGGGCAACCGCGAAGAGCTGTACCTGCTGATCCTGCTGGCTGCGGCCGGCGGTATCGTGCTGGTCAGCGCGCAGCACCTGGCTGGCTTGTTCATCGGCCTGGAACTGCTGTCGATCCCGACCTACGGCCTGGTGGCCTACGCCTTCTTCAACAAGCGTTCCCTGGAAGCCGGCATCAAGTACATGGTGCTGTCGGCCGCCGGTTCCGCGTTCCTGTTGTTCGGTATGGCCCTGCTCTACGCCGAAGCCGGCAGCCTGAGCTTCACCGGTATCGGCCACGCCCTGGCGGCCACCAGCATGCCTGCGCCGATCGCCCAACTGGGCCTGGCGATGATGCTGATCGGCCTGGCTTTCAAACTGTCGCTGGTGCCCTTCCACCTGTGGACACCGGACGTGTACGAAGGCGCTCCGGCGCCGGTGGCCGCGTTCCTGGCCACGGCGACGAAAGTTGCGGTGTTTGCGGTGGTGGTGCGTCTGTTCCAGATCTCCCCGGCGGCCAACACCGGCGTGTTGAGCGACGTACTGAGCGTGATCGCCGTTGCCTCGATCCTGTTCGGTAACCTGCTGGCGCTGACCCAGAACAACCTCAAGCGTCTGCTGGGTTACTCGTCCATCGCCCACTTCGGCTACCTGCTGATCGCCCTGGTGGCGAGCAAAGGCCTGGCCCTGGAAGCGATCGGCGTGTATCTGGTCACCTACGTGATCACCAGCCTCGGCGCCTTCGGTGTCATCACCCTGATGTCCTCGCCTTACAAAGGCCGTGACGCCGACGCCCTGTACGAATACCGCGGCCTGTTCTGGCGCCGTCCGTACCTGACCGCCGTGTTGACCCTGATGATGCTGTCCCTGGCCGGTATCCCGCTGACTGCAGGCTTTATCGGCAAGTTCTACATCATCGCGACCGGCGTTGAAGCGCATCAATGGTGGCTGGTTGCCTCGCTCATCCTGGGTAGCGCCATCGGCGTGTTCTACTACCTGCGCGTGATGGTCACCCTGTACCTGATCGAGCCAAACCTGCGTCGTGTGGATGCCGAGCTGCACTGGGAACAGAAAGCCGGTGGCGTGATGCTGCTGGCCATCGCCGTGCTCGCCTTCTTCCTCGGCGTGTACCCACAACCGTTGCTCACTTTGGTGCAGCACGCGGTACTGGGCGTTTGATCGCTTAGCGGTACGCAGTAAACAGAAACGGCACCTTCGGGTGCCGTTTTTGCGTTTATGGGCCAGAGAAGATGCGGCCTCAATGCGTCTAAAGATTGGCCGACACTAAACCATCGAGCGTTTCGCGAAGCCGCTGATGCACCGGTAAGCGAAGGCCAAAGGTGCCGCGCAGCACATCAAGCAATTCATCGGCACTGGCTATCGCGCGTTTTTCGCTGGAACCGTCCAGGGAGTGCATCGCATAGTGGCCGTTGTTCAAGGTGTGACGCTTACCCGCCGCGAGCAGTGCCACTTTCAACTGACCGAGAAACGGCGAGTCCGCGTGGGTGGAGACGTACCAGTTGCCGATTTCATAGTCAATGTCTGCCTGCACCTGCAGGTCGAACACATACAAGCCACGCCACTCCCCGCCGACCTCGGCCCACAGGGTGTAGCTGCCGTGCTTAACGGTCAGCCGAAAGGGTTCGTGGGCGGTGGCCTGGATCGCTTCGCTGTCCAGCAGCAACGGGCTGCTCGGCACCATGCCGCCAAAGCCGACGTCGCAGATATAGCGCACACCGTCCACCGTCACCAGGCTCAGGCGATGGGTACGCGCGGTGTGTGCATCCGGTGGCCCGCCCATCACGACCCGTCCGGTGATGCCGCGTGCGTCGAAGCCCAGCTCCTGCAGCAGTTCCAGAAACAGTTGGTTCAGTTCATAGCAATACCCGCCGCGTCCATCGAGCAAGACTTTTTGTTCGACGCTGGGCAGGTCGATCGGCACCGGCAAGCGCAGCAGGGTCGACAGGCTTTCAAAGGCGAACGTACACACATGCCGCAATTGCAGGTCCCGCAAGGTTTGCAGAGTCGGCGGTGGCGGCGCAGCGTAGCCCAGGCGTTGCAGGTACAGGTGGCTTTGGGTCAGGCGGGACATGACGCGATCCTTGGGCGCGTGGCGAAGGCCCCACTATGCCGTCCGGACCGGCAATTTGTCATTTCGAATGAACCTTTTTAAACGCTTTCCTATCCATCTATAACAAGACAGGGAGGCAACATGAGTAGCGCAAAAATCTACACCATTACCTATCAACTGCACGGTCAACCGAAGTCTTTCGTGGTGCGTGCCGAAGTGATGAATAACGCCGAGGCCTGGCACTGGGCGGCCGTTGATGCCGATATTGCGCATGTCAGCCGCATCGGTCGGGTCGGCCACGAACAGGTGAAAAAAACCACCCGGCCCTGGGCCGAGAAGTACGGCATCACCGACGTCAACTGGGTACCGCCCAAATAAACAAACGCCCCGTTCAACGACGGGGCTTTTTTTCGACATCATTTGGTTGCTCACGCTCTTTCGGGGCATTGCGTGTGCGATCCGGGCCGGGGCTGCTTGTAATCGATCATAGAGAACGCCCCACACGCCTTCGCTCAACGTGTTAACCGCACACCCCATCGCCAAGCATGAGAAGATGCCGCCCTGCCCTATCCCCTACAAACGCCAAGGAGATTTTTCCCGGATGTTCGAACTCAAACCCTGCGACCCCATCACCTACCGCCAGCAGACCCGCCGCAGTACGTTGATCGTGGCCGTGTTGTTCGTGGCCCTGGCGATGCTGTTGTCGAGCCTGGCGGTGATGCTGTTTGGCGAAGCCGGCGGCGACAACTTTCGCTACAACGTGGGTGGGGTGTTTGCCGGGGTGTTGATCACCCTCGCCCTGGTGCGCGGCCCGTTCTGGACCCAGCCATGGCTGGCGCCGGCAGTGTATGGCTGGCAGCTCAAGCGCAACCTGATGCGCGTGACCAACGTGATGCACAAGGTCACCGACCGCGTGCAAGCCAATGACCCGACGGCGCTCAAGGTGCTGCGGTTCTATCACCTGGGGCTGACGCAGATGCATGAGCTGGATGCCAACTCCAGCGCCCAGGTGCAGTTGGTCGGCGAGATCGAGGCACATAGGGCGAAGATGCAAGCGTTGGGGCTCGATACCGAGCAAACCCGTTTCGACCCGTCCTGGCTGGACAGTTTCAAAGGCGCTTAAGCCAACACCCCGATACGCTGCGCATCCGGCCAGAACAGCGCCGCCTGCCCACACGGCAGGCCGGCGGCATCGAGCAACGTCCACACCACACCGGCATGGATCATGAACGGCTGCTGATGTGCATCCACCCGCCAGCCGCTGTAGCCATGGGCGATGCCGTTGGCGCTGACGTGCTCCAATAACACCTGGCGCGCGGCGCGGTCGAGTTCCGAGGCGCTGAAGCGTGACGGCATGCCGATGAAGGTCTCGCGCGGGTATTTGAAGCACGCCAAGGCGCACGCATTGGCGTAGTTAAACCGCGGGTCCGCTGCGCCATCGTGGGCCAGCAGGCTGTAGGGCGCATGGGCATGCAGCCAGGTCAGGCGTTGCTCTGCGTCCAGATGCTCGGGCGCCGGCAAGCCCTGGCCGGTCCAGTGTCGATAGGCGTCATCCAGCACGCGTACACAGTCTTCTTGTCGGGTCACACACTACCTCACATTGTCAGTTGGAACGCTTTGCCCGCCAGCAGAACACGGCGCTGATGGCTATCGCGGCGCCCGCCAGGCCAAACACCCAAGGGGCCGCGGCGACCGGCAGCAACAACCCCGCCAGCAGCGGCCCGAGGCCGGCGCCGATATCGCGCCATACCGCGTTGGAGGCCAATGCCGACACGCGCATCGAACCGGGGTTGCGTTCGGCCACCAAGGTCGTCACCAGGGGCAACTGCAACGCCCGCAACACCAGCACTGCCGCCGCGCCGACGATCACCCAATAACTGCCGAATGCTGCCAGGGCCAAAGCGCTCAGGAACGAAAACAACAACAGCATCGACGTGGCGCCGAAGCGTTGCGCGGCGCGACCGCCCAGCGGGCTCAGGAGCATTTCCGAGACATAACGCAAGGCCATCAAGGCACCGGCGATCAACACCGCGTCGCCCCCGAGAAGCTTCTGTGCCTGGATCGACAGACCAAAGATAAACAGCCCATCCAGCGCCACGCCTTCAATAAACGACCACAGCGCCACGCTGTCGGGCCACTTGAAACGGCGCCCCGGACTGCTGTGCAAATCATGGCCGACAGTAGGCAACCCCCGCGCCATCCACAAGCCCAGCAGGCAGCATCCGCCGAGAATCAGAAAGATCGGACGCGGTCCGGCCCATAAGGTCAGCCAGCCGCCGAGCGGCAATGCGAGCATCGGCCCGAGGGCGATCAAGGCCCGCGACCGCCCTGCCCGGCGTGCGGCACCCGTCGGCTCGGCGGTCGCCAGCACTTGGGTCGACAGGTTCAACGCGGCAAAACACAGGCCCCAGACCAGCCGCAAGCCCAGCAATGCAGCGAAGCCCGACAGCATCGAGTTACCCAAGGCACACAGCGTCGCGGCACCGGCGGCGATCATGCAGGTCAGACGATCGCCGTGGCGGGCATAGAAATTGAGCACGTGGCGGTAACCGAAAATCCGCACCAATCGGTTGGCCGCCAGCAGCACCCCGGCCTGGGCCAGCGTGATGCCGAACGCCTGGGATTCCATGGGCAGCAACAGATAAAGCAACACATCACTGGGCAGGCATAAAGCCAAGGTCAGCGCGGCGCGGCGGGAGGTGATGTCGGCAGTGCGTTGGGCCTGGCTTGCCATAAATCTGAAACATCCCGAAATATTCAGGTCGCCACCGTAGCCTTCTCGAACGGTTTTTTACAACGCTCGATTAAACCTTTTTGTCATACGGCAACAACCGCAGGCCGCTGGCCACACTGCCCACCAACGCAAACGCACAGCCCAGCCACAACGCGTAGTGCGGGCCGCTGCCCAGGGACCAGTGAAAACACAACGCCACCAGCGACGCTCCCAGCGTCTGCCCCAGCAACCGCGAGATCGCCACAATGCCACTGGCCCCGCCGCTGCGAGCCAAGGGTGCGCTGGTCATCAATGCCTTGAGGTTGGGCGACTGGAAGAACCCGAAACCGGCTCCGCACAAGGCCATGCGCCAGCCGATCTCGAACGCCGACGCATCATTGTGCAACGTCGCCAGGGCCGCCATGCCCACGCTCAGCATCAACAGGCCGATCCCACACAACAGGCCGAGGGACACGCGGTCGGCCAGGCGCCCGGCGACCAACGCCATCACCGCCACCACCGCAGGCCAGGGCGTCATTAGAAAGCCGGTCTCCACCTGGCTGTGCCCGAGCACTGCCTGCAGCAGAAACGGCAGCGACACAAAGGCCAGGCCCTGGGCACTGAAGGCGCAGATCGCCGTGAGCGAAGACAGCGCAAACACCGGGCGCTTGAACAAGTCCACTGCCAGCATCGGCGCCGGGTGCCCGGCCTGGCGGCGCAGCAGCAGCGCGCCGCAGACCAGCGCCAGCGCGATCAGGCCCAGGGTCAACGCACCTTGGGCGCCATGCACCGCCGTCCCCAGGCCAAGCACCAGCAAGGCGAACAGCCCGGCACACAACAGCGCGGCGAGGCGATCGAAGGCATGCCCGGCCATGGGAATGACCGGCAATGAGCGCAGGCCCAACATCAGCGCCAGCAAGCCCAGCGGCACGTTGATCAGGTACAGCCAGTGCCAACTCGCCACCGACAGGATCGCCGACGCCGCCGTCGGCCCGAGCGTGAACGCCAGCCCCACCACCAGCGAGTTATAGCCCAGGCCGCGCCCGAGCATGCGCGACGGATAGATATGCCGCAGCAACGCCGTGTTGACGCTCATGATCGCGGCCGCACCGAGCCCCTGCACCACCCGCGCCGCCGTGAGCGTCACCAGCGACCCGGCGATCCCGCAAAACAGCGACGATACGATAAACAGCAACAAGCCACCGAGGTACACCCGACGGTGCCCGAGCACATCGCTCAGCGAAGCGAAGGGCAACACCGTGGCAATGATCGCCAACTGGTAGGCGTTGACCACCCAGATCACCGACGCGGAGTCGGTGCCAATGCCGTCGGCCAGGGTCGGCAGCGCCGTGTTGACGATGGCCGTGTCCAGGGTCGCCATGCCGATGCCCAGGGAAATGGCGATCACCGCCGGCAGGCGTTTATTCAGGGGCAGCCCATCGGCAACAGAAGACATGCACAATCCGCACAGGTGACAAAAGGCCTCTAGATTACGGGCTGCGACGATTTTTTCCAGTCGCCAATGCGTTGGCTGTCAACATCTTCATGTTGCCTGCACCCGTAAAAAAAACGCGCCAACTCCGTATCGGTGATGGCGCGTGGGCTGACGCAATGACCCAGGCAAACGCCTGGTCAGATCGACACGGCACTCAGGTCCAGGCGCCCGTCCTTGAGCGGCGGGCACCAGTAATAGCCGCCGGTCAACGGTGTGCTGATGCGGTACAGGCCGTCGACGATGCCGTCTTCCAACCCGCTCATGCGGCGCAGTTGCGCTTCAAACGCATCGAAGGAATGCCCGAACGCGAGGAACATCAAGCCAGCCTGGCCGTTTTCTGCCCAAGGCATCGAGCGGCGCACCACGAACGCTTCCGGGGTGAAGCTTTCCTGGGCGGTGCGTTTGGTGTGGGCGGACTCGGGCGCGTCTTCCAGTTCTTCGTTGTCGCCGTGGCGGCGACCGATGATGTGGTCACGTTCCTGGGCAGGCAACGCGGCAAAACCATCGAGGTCGTGCTGCCATTGCTGGATCGCGGCGAAGCTGGCGCCGCTGTCGGTCAGCGCGGCTTCGACGGCGGCATCGTCGTGGGGGTTTTCGGTGCCGTCTTCGTAATCGGTCAGGTCAAAACCGCTCTTGTAGCGGAAGCCTTCAGTCGACTGCACCAGGCGGAACGCCGGGGCCAGGGCTTTCTCCAGCGCACGGCTGCGCAAGAGCAATTCGCCGCGATCCACGCCATGCAGCCACACCCACAATGCTTGCTGCGTGGAGGGGTTGTGCGCGCCCGGCGCGCTGACAGCTGGGAATGCGCGCAGCCCTTCGATCTGCGCGCCCAGTGCGTTGACCAGCGGCTCACCCAGACCGACCACTGCGGCCGAATCCGCCCACTGCACCAATGCGTTCAACGCAGCAGGTACAGCGGCCAGGGAGTCCACGGCAAAAAACAGATGGCGTGCCTGTAACGGCACCGGTGCGGCAAGAATGCCCGGCTGGTACTGACTCATGTGAACTCCTTCAAGAAAGCCTCGCAGTTTACCCGCCATGTGCAGCCGTGCGTACAAGAAAGCGCGCAAGCCTTGCCACAGAACCCGTTGTTGGGTGACTCTCTAGTCATGTTTTGCAACTATTTCAGGGGTAGCGACATGACCACCGATAACCTGCTCGCCCAGCTGTTTCCTTCCTGCGCCGCCGATATTCCCGAGCAATTCCGCCTGGGAGCGCCCATCGAACAGCGCGATTACCTGGTCGACGGCCAGTTGCGGGTGTGGAACGGCCCCTTGGCCCAAGTCCTCAGCCCGGTGCAACTGGGCGACGAACGCGTACAAATCGGCAGCACGCCACTGCTGGATGCCGACACCGCCCTCAGCGCCCTCGACGCCGCCGTGCGCGCCTATGACCGCGGCCAGGGGGAATGGCCGACGATGCGCGTGGTCGACCGCATCCGCCACGTCGAAGCGTTCTTGCGGCGCATGCGCGAACAGCGTGATGCGGTGGTAAAGCTGCTGATGTGGGAAATCGGCAAAAACCTCAAGGACTCGCAGAAAGAGTTCGACCGCACCTGCGACTACATCACCGACACCATCAATGCCCTCAAGGAACTCGACCGCCGCAGCAGCCGCTTCGAGCTGGAACAGGACACCCTCGGCCAGATCCGCCGCGTACCGATGGGCGTGGCGCTGTGCATGGGGCCGTACAACTACCCGTTGAACGAGACGTTTACCACGCTGATCCCGGCGCTGATCATGGGCAACACCGTGGTGTTCAAGCCGGCCAAGCTCGGCGTGCTGTTGATCCGCCCGCTGCTGGAGGCATTCCGCGACAGCTTCCCGGCCGGGGTGATCAACGTGATCTATGGCAGCGGCCGCGAAACCGTCAGCGCGCTGATGGCCAGCGGCAAGATCGATATCTTCGCGTTCATCGGCACCAACAAGGCCGCCAGCGACCTGAAAAAACTGCACCCGCGCCCGCACCGCCTGCGCGCAGCCCTGGGCCTGGACGCGAAAAACCCAGGCATCGTGCTGCCCCAGGTCGACCTGGACAACGCCGTCAGCGAAGCGGTCACCGGCTCGCTGTCGTTCAACGGCCAGCGCTGCACCGCGTTGAAAATCCTGTTTGTGCACGAAGACGTGGTCGACAGTTTCATCCAGAAATTCAACGCCAAGTTGGCGACCTTGAAGCCCGGCATGCCGTGGGACGACGGCGTGGCGCTGACGCCGCTGCCGGAAGTGGGCAAGGTCGATTACCTCAAGGCACTGGTGGCCGATGCAGCCCAACACGGCGCCCGCGTGATGAATGCCGATGGCGGCGTCAGTCGCGGTTCGTTCTTCTACCCGGCGGTGCTGTACCCGGTCAACCCGCAGATGCGCGTGTACCACGAGGAACAGTTCGGCCCGGTGGTGCCGATCGTGCCCTACCGTGACCTGGAGACCGTGATCGATTACGTACTGGAATCGGATTTCGGCCAGCAACTGAGCCTGTTCGGCACCGACCCGGCCGAAATCGGACGGCTGGTGGACACCTTCGCCAATCAGGTCGGCCGCATCAATATCAACGCCCAGTGCCAGCGCGGCCCGGACACCTTCCCCTTCAACGGCCGCAAGAACTCGGCCGAAGGCACGCTGTCGGTACATGACGCCTTGCGTGTGTTCTCGATCCGCACCCTGGTGGCGACCAAGTTCCAGGACAGTAACAAGGCACTGCTCAGCGAGATCCTGCACAACCGCAACTCGAGCTTCTTGACCACTGACTACATTTTCTAGAGGACGCCTCGCCGTTGATTAACCTGCACTTGCCTGTATTTGCCCGGCGCCTGCTGCGCCCGCTGCTCGACCCTTACCGCCGCTATCGCCATGCCAAGCTGATCCACGCCGTGCGCGTGTCCATCGGCTTGCTGGCGACGATCCTGCTGACCACCGGCATCAACCTGCCCCACGGCGAGTGGGCGTCGGTGACCATGCTGGTGGTGATCGGCGGCCTGCAGCACCACGGCAATATCGGCAAGAAAGCCATGGAACGCGCCTACGGCACACTGATCGGCGCCAGCGTCGGTTTGCTGCTGGTGGTGCAGGAGACGTATGTGGGGCAGCCGCTGCTGACCTACTTGTTGATGTCGGTGGTGTGCGGGTTCTTCTCGTATCACGCCATCGGCAAGGGCGGATACACCGCCTTGTTGTCGGCGATCACCGTGTTTATCGTCGCCGGGCATGGCGACAATCCGCTGTCGGACGGACTGTGGCGCACGGTCGATATCCTGATCGGTATTGCGTTGGCCCTGGCGTTTTCCTTCGCCTTGCCGCTGTATGCCGTGTACTCCTGGCGCTACAACCTGGCCAGTGCCTTGCGCGACTGTGCCGCGATCTATAACCGCATCATCAGCGGTCAATCGGTCACCGACGACGAACACCTTAAACTGCTCAGCCACGTGAATACGGCGATGCTGCAACTGCGTTCGTTGATGCCCTCGGTGTCCAAGGAGGTACGGATCTCCATGACCCAGTTGGACACGATCCAGCGGCATTTGCGCATGTGCATCAGCACCCTGGAGATTCTGGGCAACACCCGGCCGGACCCTCGCGACGAGCAGGCGATGGCGCGGATGCAGGTAATGTTGAAGGGCGAGCATCGGCAGATTCGCGTGCAATTGGTGGGCATGGCGCGCGCGCTGAGGTCGGGCGTGACACCACGGTTGGAGCGGCCGAGCCAGGCCACCGCTACCGAGCCGACATTGGATACGCCGGTCTACAGCGCATTGGATGGGTATCGGTTGCTGACCGTGCAATTGGCGGCAAATGTGGATGAGATGCGCCAGCAGTTGGCCAAAAGTGCTGGCCGCTGGAAGATCTGAACCTGAGGGCATTTAGCGCGTTTACCTGCGCCAACACTTTCACACTTTTTCTTACATATTTTTCACGACTTATTCACATCGCGGGACGTAGGGTGAAGCCTCATCCGTTACAAACGTTGTACATCAAGCCCGCCGCCCCAGCGGGCTTTTTTTTGTCCCGGATTCGAGCTAGCGCGCCACCTTGCCGGCGGGCGCGGACGCTTGCTCGCGAATGGCGCGCTGGGTATCGAGCACCTTGGCCAACGCCACTTGCGCCTCGGGGCTTTGCTGCGGCACGCGAATCGCCGCCGAGACCAGCGTGATCAACTTGGCCATTACTTCGGCATCCGTGGCCGGGCGGCCCAGGCTCATGGAGTTCATCAGCAGGCGCAGTTCGGTGCCGGCCATCACACCGGAAATCGCCTTGAGGGCAAATTGCAGGCGTACCCCCAGTTCGTTGCGCGGCAAGTCCGGCAAGGCCAGGGCGAAGGCTTCGAAGAAGCGCTGGAACACCGGCTGGTAATGGACCTTGAGGTATTCCTGGATAAACGGCGAGGTGTCGCTGTAGACCCGCCCCAGGAAACGAATGAACGAACGCCCTTCCCCACTCGCCGGGTCGCTGCGCTCCAGGCCCATGGCCGGGGCGAACAGCACGCCGAGCAGCGTGTCGCAATCGAGGGGGCCGTCGGATTCGGCTTCGCAGCGTGCCAGCAGTTCCAGGCGCTGCTCGTTGAGCGGCTCCAGGCGCTGCATCAGCAGGGTTTTCATCAGGGCGTCCTTGTCCCCGAAGTGATAGTTCACCGCAGCCAGATTCACCTGGGCACGCTCGGTAATCTGC
>NZ_VJWO01000149.1:0-747 GCF_014889455.1 Pseudomonas sp. K8 | reverse complement strand
GGCTAGCGATGGAAGCGGAACGCGATGGACATCACGCAGAACCACAGGGCAAGAGGGGCGGTTCCGGAGGAACAGCCATGCTCCAGAGGAAGCCGGCGCCTCGCCGGAGAGCAAGCCGCAGAGAGAACCGTCACGCCGGGCGGAGAGGGAGCAGAACAGGACCAGACACGCACCGCAGAGAAAGCGAAGTGCCTCCACCAAGCCTACCTTTGCCCGTAGATGAACATGATCGGACGCTTCAATTGCGCCATCGCTTTGCTGAGCACCTGCCGCGCTCGACCAGCGACGAACGCCAAGGGAGCGACAGCCCTGCGTGATAACGCTCTCAATACCTACGACACGGCTAAGTGTCGAGATCGTCAAACCTGCGTCTGCCGCACTGCGTGCAACTGCCAAGTAGCTATCCACGAGATCGTCACCGTGCAACATAACGAACTCGGTGGCCTTCCTGAAGGCAAGGAGTACAGTCGCCGCAGGCACGGTACGGAACCTGCCCGGAAGGACTGAATTTACGGTCAGCACGTGCCGAGATGGGATATCCGCCGAAGGCAGGTTGTCTGCACTCAGCAGGGCCAGTGACTGGATGATACCCCTATAGACATCGATGGATTGAGCCCTGCCAGGGTTCTCCGCGCCGGCTCGAATCGGCACCGCCGAGCACTCCCGCATTCTTCTGCGTCCGGAGTGAATGAGGAGCTCGGGAGGGATCGGAAGGTTTCGGTTGCTCACAAGCCCGCTGGGAAATAG
>NZ_VJWO01000148.1:0-752 GCF_014889455.1 Pseudomonas sp. K8 | reverse complement strand
CGCCGGACGCGGGCACGCGGGGGGGGGGTAGGGTCGGTTCCCAAACGGCCGCCGACCCCGCCCATCGGCACGGTAACGCATGACCCCAACCGAAGATCGCACGCATCCGCACCGCAAATCGTTCCGCCTGCGCCACTGACCTCTCCCGTCGCGGTGCACTGATGCAACGAATTGAATGGCCGCACTGGCCCCTCTTCCACCACGCTGCGGCAATGACGCTCTCCCTCCCTGGCGACGCCGAATACCCGTTGTTCCGACTACGCCCGGATGGCACCGTAGAACGTCTTGGACACGCCATCCCGCAACCAGGCGACACCTTCCAGATCCACGTCACCGCCAACCGCCCGAATCTCACCTGCCCACCAGATGGCGGCGACCCGGGCGCCGTCCCCGGCCTCCCGTGGTACCTGGATGACCTCCGCCCACAGGGCTATCTCGGCAGGGCCTACGCAAGGCGCCACGGCCACGACTTCGGGACTTCACTGGATCCGGTCTGCTCCGAGCCACGATCTCTGCTCAGAATGATGTCCCATACCGGAGGCACAGGTCAGGGCGACATCATCCCCGGCGAAACCGCCCTGCAGGCAGCGCTGATGTCTCGAGAGGCTCCGCCTGACCTCGTGCGCGCAGCGACGCGCCAGCACGCCTATCCCGAGCGGGCGGTCGCCGTGATGGCAGGTACCTTGGCCTGCCTCGGCCCGGGCGGTGAGCAGCCCAAGTTCACGGCCACAGTCGAGGCTGAAGGCCAACGC
>NZ_VJWO01000147.1:0-754 GCF_014889455.1 Pseudomonas sp. K8 | reverse complement strand
GCCAGCTACCTGTCCATGCGTGGGGTGTTCCTGGCCGGCGCGGGCCTGCTGTTGTGCGCCTGCCGGCAGGAGCCGCCCGCCGCACTCGGTACACTGGAGTGGGACCGCATCACCGTGCCGGCGCCGGCCGCCGAAACCATCGTCGGCATCCGGGTCCACGAAGGCCAGCAGGTGGCCGCCGGGGCGGCGCTGCTGCAGCTGGAACCGATCCGCACCGCCGCCCAGCTGCAGGCGCTTGAAGCGCAGGCCAGCCAGGCCGGGCAGGCCCTGCAGGAACTGCGCGAGGGGCCGCGCCGCGAGGACATCGACCAGGCGCGGGCCAACCTGGCTTCGGCGCGCGCGCAGGCCGTGGACGCATCGGCCTACTACCGCCGCCTGCAGCCGCTCGGCCGGCAGCAACTGGTGGCCGCTGCCGACGTGGACCGCGCGCGGGCGGCGGCGGGCAGCGCGCAGGGGGCGGTGCATGCCGCCGAACAGGCGCTGGCGGCGCCGGAGCCCGGCTCGCAGGTGGCGCAGGGTGAAGCCGCGTTGCAGGCGGCACAGGCCCAGGCCGCCGCGCAGGCCGTGACGCTGCGCAAGCTCGACCTCGTCGCCCCACGCGCCGGACGGGTCGATGCGCTGCCCTACCGGCTGGGTGACCAGGCGCCGGTGGGGGCCCCGCTGGTGGTGCTGCTGGTCGGCGATCACCCCTATGCCCGGGTGTACCTGCCCGAGCCCCTGCGACTGAAGGTGCGGGTGGGGCAGGCGGCCCAGG
>NZ_VJWO01000146.1:0-756 GCF_014889455.1 Pseudomonas sp. K8 | reverse complement strand
CCTTTCAGTGGTTTGTACTTTATGTCGGCCCCCGCAGAAATAAAAACAAGTGGCTGAGCTCTATCCGGCATAAAATCGAGGTCATCACCTACCATATTCATACTGACAGGTATACCAAGAAAAGACTTTTTGCCAGCAATAAGCTTCTTACTATCAAGGCGTTTTCCGTAACTACTAAGTTCAAAATAGTAATCAGCAACATAAGTACCGTATGAAAACACATGATCTGCGTGATTTACAAAAAACACTTCGGCACCAGAAATATTTTTTATCACACCACATGCGACCACGGCCAATATATCGTCAGGGTGTATATGTAGCACTATCTTCCTGTAGAGACTAAGCGCTGCAACTAACTCCCCGACTATATCAAGCGGACGAATGGACAATACTTTATAGGTTTTTAAAAAAAATCTCGATACGCGCTCTTCCGCTCTCTTCGAGGAGCCTCGTGAGATAATTAAATCTACAGGTCCATCGTGCATACTAGCAAGCTTTTCCATTAGGCGAGTATGACCACCTATTAGCAATGGCTCACTGATTATGTGTACATAAGACGAGTCATGGCCTACAAATTCAAAATTATGATTTTTAAAATACAACACAGCGCGATCAATTAAGCTTTGTTCAATTGACGGCGCGTCATAAATACCGATATCAGCGAACCACAATAAATTACCGTATTGACGAGCGAGATCCAACGCTATATTTAAGTCGACTTCTGACAGTATTTTGCTCTCAAAATCAACGATAACC
>NZ_VJWO01000145.1:0-760 GCF_014889455.1 Pseudomonas sp. K8 | reverse complement strand
GCTCGCCTTCGCGCTCCTTGCGCTGGTCTTCCAGGCGCAGCTGCGCGGCCACCAGCGGGCCGGCCAGGTCGATCAGCGGGTCGTGCGCCAATGCCTTGCCTTCCTTCGCAGCGGCGAAGCGGCCCAGGCGTTCGGCTTCATCACCCAGCCGGGTGCCGCTGTACAGCGCGTCCAGCGCCTTGGCCAGCGCGGCCGGGGTACGGCCGAAGGCGGCGTCGAACTCGGGCACGCGCTGCGCATCGGGCAGCTGCTGGTAGCGGGTCAGCAGGTCGGTCAGCAGCGCCTTCTCCACGGCCGGCGCGTAACGGCGCTGGACCTGCTTCAGGGTGCCTTCGATCAGCGCCTGGTCGCGCTGCTGGTAGCCGCTTTCGCGCTCGGCATCGGGCTTGGCCGATTCAATGCGCAGGCGCTGCAGCAGCAGCGCCGAACGCAGCAGCTGGCTCTGCGCAGCGGCCTGCTCCAGCACGAAATCGCGCTCGCCCATCGCCGCGCCCTGCGACAGCGAGCCCAGCAGCGCCTGGATGTCCGGCTGCCAGGCCGCATCGGTGGCCTTCAGCATCGCCGCCTCGTCGGTGGCGCGCTGGGTCTTGGCATCGCTGCGCAACAAGCCTTCCAGCTCGCCGGCGGCGCGCTTGCGGTTGTTCTTCAGCGACTGCAGCTGCGCGGCATAGCGGGTACGCGCCTGCGCATCCTTGGCGGTGGCCGCCTCGATGGTGTCGATCATCTGCTGGAACACCGCTACCCGGCGCGGCAGTACCGC
>NZ_VJWO01000144.1:0-764 GCF_014889455.1 Pseudomonas sp. K8 | reverse complement strand
CTGTAACTTCAGAACCCTGCAAAACCCTGTGGGAGGGGGCTTGCCCCCGATAGCGCAGTGTCAGTCGCAGAATTTGCCAACTGACCCACTGCTATCGGGGGCAAGCCCCCTCCCACATTGAGATATTCGTCGGCTTGAAATCAGCGGTAAGCGGTCGCGAATCCCTTCGCGTTCGGCGGCATCGAAAACTACTCGTTGCACTACACGATGCCGCTGTAACTTCAGAACCCTGCAAAACCCTGTGGGAGGGGGCTTGCCCACGATAGCGCAGTGTCAGTCGCAGAATTTGCCAACTGACCCACTGCTATCGGGGGCAAGCCCCCTCCCACATTGAGATATTTGTCGGTCTGAGATCAGCGGTAAGCGCTCGCGAATCCCTTCGTGTTTGGTGGCATCGAAAACTACTCGTTGCACTACACGATGCCGCTGTAGCTTCAGAACCCTGCAAAACTCTGTGGGAGGGGGCTTGCCCCCGATAGCGCAGTGTCAGTCGCAGAATTTGCCAACTGACCCACTGCTATCGTGGGCAAGCCCCCTCCCACATTGAGATATTTGTCGGTCTGAGATCAGCGGTAAGCGGTCGCGAATCCCTTCGCGTTCGGTGGCATCGAAAACTACTCGTTACCCTGCAAAACCCTGTGGGAGGGGGCTTGCCCCGGTACAGACCGGAGACATCCTTTACGTTTGAAACCGGAGACATCGTTTACATGTATTAATCATGGCCAGGAGGTAACTGGCCATGTCATGGAATCGAGAGTCCCCTA
>NZ_VJWO01000143.1:0-765 GCF_014889455.1 Pseudomonas sp. K8 | reverse complement strand
GTTCGTAGAAGGTGTCACCAACAACCGGGCCCCACGCACTCAGGTGGCGCGCCACTACCTGGCTGGCAACCGGATGTATTCGGACCGGGCCGCCGATTTTGCTGTGCGCTGCGATGAGCTGACCCAAGGTCAGGTTGTGGCACGCCTGGCGGCCATGTACGACGAGCTCTACATCGACGAAGTTCAGGACCTGGCCGGCTTTGATCTAGATCTGGTCGAGCGGCTGTTGAAGAGCGATATCGCCATCACGTTGGTGGGTGATACGCGCCAGGCGACGTATGCCACCAACTATGCGCAAAGGCACAGCCAGTATCGTGGACCCAATCTGGCAGCGCTGTTTCAGATATGGGAGTCGGATGGCTTATGCCAGCTGGATCACCGCCTCATCAGTCTGCGCTGCGTCCAAGCCTTGTGCGACATGGCTGACACGCTCTATCCGCAGATGCCCCGCACCCAATCGGGCAATGGCGAGGTCACGGGGCACGATGGCATCTACCTCGTCGCTCCCGGCGACGTTGCTGCGTATATGCGAGAGTTCGCCACCGCAGTGCTCCGGCATGACCGGCGGCATGCCTGCGACGGACGGCATGCGGTGAACTTCGGACAGTGCAAGGGACGCACTTATAGTCGGGTCCTAATCTTCCCCAACGGGCCGTTGACGCAGTACCTGCGCACCGCAGATGCGGCGCGCATCACTGCGCCATCGAAGTACTACGTGGCCTTCACCCGTGCGCGGCAAAGCGTGGCATTTGTGTACGCCGGCGT
>NZ_VJWO01000142.1:0-772 GCF_014889455.1 Pseudomonas sp. K8 | reverse complement strand
GAGCTCGACCTGCGCCGCTCCACCACCGCCGAGCCCGTCGAGGGCGACCCCGAGGACGCGGCCGCGGCGGCCGAGGGCCGCGAGGGCACCACGACGTACGACGGCGCCGGCGGCGTCCCGGTCGGCAACACGTTCCGCCAGCTGCTCTACGCCATCCGCTTCGGCTCCACGAACTTCCTGCTGTCCGGCCGGGTCAACGAGAACAGCGAGGTGCTCTACCACCGCGACCCGACCGAGCGGGTCCAGAAGGTCGCGCCCTGGCTGACCATCGACGACGACGTCTACCCGGCGATCGTCGAGGGCGAGGGCGACGAGGAGGGCCGGATCGTCTGGGTGGTCGACGGCTACACCGTCACCGACAGGTTCCCCGGCTCGGAGCGCGAGTCGTTCGACACGATGGTCGACGACGCGTTCCAGGAGACCACCGGCCTGCGCACGCTCCCGACCGACGAGGTCAACTACGTACGCAACGCGGTGAAGGCCACCGTCGACGCCTACGACGGCACCGTGACCCTCTACGAGTGGGACGAGACCGACCCGATCCTCAAGGCCTGGCGCGGCGCGTTCCCCGGCACGGTCAAGGACCGGTCGGAGATCCCCGAGGGGCTGATGGAGCACCTGCGCTACCCCGAAGACCTGTTCAAGGTGCAGCGCTACCAGTACGCGCGCTACCACGTCACCGACCCGAGCCAGTGGTTCCAGGGCAACGACCGCTGGGAGGTGCCGGCGGACCCGAACAACCAGAACAACCTCCAGCCGCCCTACCGGATGT
>NZ_VJWO01000141.1:0-777 GCF_014889455.1 Pseudomonas sp. K8 | reverse complement strand
ACCTGAAACTGCCCAAGCTCAACGGACTGGAAGTACTGAAGGAAATCCGCACCGACGCGGCGCTCAGCAGCACCCCGGTGGTGATGCTGACCTCTTCGCGCGAAGAGCAGGACCTGATCCGCAGCTACGAGCTGGGTGTGAACGCATTCGTGGTCAAGCCGGTGGACTTCAAGGAGTTCCTCGAAGCGATCCAGGGCCTGGGCATGTTCTGGGGCATCACCAACCAGCCGCCGCCGCACGGCACGCTCTTTGGTGCCAAGAGCCGCAAAGATGGCTGACGATCTGCCCGCGACACCGATCCGCATCCTGATGGTGGAGGACAACGCGCTCGATGCGGAGCTGATCACGCTGCAGCTGCGCCGCGCCGGCCTGCCGTTCACGGTCGAGCGCACCTGGTCCGACCAGGGCATGCGTGATGCGCTGGCGTCGCACGACTTCGATGTGATCCTGGCCGACCATGTGCTGCCCGGCTTCAGCGGTGACCTGGCGCTGGAGTTGGCCGGTGCCCTGGCGCCAGAGGCGCCCTTCATCTTCGTCTCCGGCACGCTCAGCGAAGAGCTGGCCGTCGAGGCGTTGAAGCGCGGCGCCCGTGACTACGTGGTCAAGTCGCGGCTGCAACGCCTGCCCGATGCGATCCTGCGCGCGATCAATGAAGCCCAGGAGCGGCGCCGGTTGCTGCAGGTCGAAAGCGCGTTGCGCGAAAGCCACCAGCGCCTGCGCCTGATCACCGATGCATTGCCGGCGCTGATCGCCTACCTCGACCGCGACCATCATTAC
>NZ_VJWO01000140.1:0-785 GCF_014889455.1 Pseudomonas sp. K8 | reverse complement strand
GTGCAGGAAATCGCGGGTGATGGCTTCCGGCAGGAATTCCGGCTTGGCCGGATCACGCAGGATCTGGTCGAAGTCGATCAGCGCATCGAAGCCACTGCGCCCACCGCGCATCCAGGTGTTGAGCGTGGTGCGGGTGCCGGCCGACACCGGCTCGTAGCGGTCCGAGCCGCCGAACGGCGTCATCGTGGCGGCAATGGCGCGGATGCCGTTGCTGTGCAGGCGTTCGGCCACCTGTTGCCGTGCGAAGTAGATGTCGGTGCCGTCTTCGAACACGACGGTGACCTGCGACAGCCCATAGCGCGACAGCGAGCGTGCCTGCTCCATCCGCGGCAGGCCGGCCATCACGGTTTCCACCGGGTAGGTGATGCGCTGTTCGGCTTCCAGCGGCGAATAGCCCGGGGCGGCGGTGTTGATCTGCACCTGGACGTTGGTGATGTCGGGGGTGGCATCGATGGGCAGCTTGGTGAAGCTCCAGGCACCCACGGCGATCAACGCCAGGGTCAGGCTCATCATCAGCCAGCGATGGGCGATGGAGGCGGCAATGATGCGCTCGAGCAGGGCGGTGCGCGTGTATTCAATGCTCATGCGACGCTCCCGCCTTGCCGATGTCGGCCTTCACCACGTAGCTCTGCGCAGTGACGACTTCATCGCCCAGGGTGAGGCCCTCCAGCACTTCCACCTGGTTGGCGTCGCGCGCGCCGAGGCGCACCGGCCGGGCGGTGTAGGTCTCACCGGTGCGAACGAACACCACGTCCTCGCCCTCCATCGTCTGCAGCGCGCTGAGC